>JAICEJ010000384.1 GCA_025924215.1 Candidatus Binatia bacterium | reverse complement strand
GCCGCCGGCGTCAACGATCTGCACGACGGTGATGGTTTTGCCTTTGTAAAAATCCGCCTGAGCGTATGCATGCGCGACCGGCATGCAAACCGATGAGACCAGCGTAGCTGCGACAAAAAGCATTCTCATCGAGGCCTCCTGAACTTCGAACTGGATCTTACAAATAGAGCTGTGGCGACAAATCGGCGAATGCCAGCAGTCGGTTTTAATCCAGAAAGGGTCATATTCTCAAGAATATTATCGGGCAGATGCAACTATTCTGGCCTGACGAACCAAGAGAACTTAGGATTACTCTGACGTTTCAAATTCAGCCGCTACAACTGGAAGATCAGAACACATCCTCGCCTAACAACCGCCGAAGCATCGCTCTGTGGTCGTTGAGAAAAGCACGCGTCAAGCTGAAGTGCTCCGTGGCTGTATAGTCAACTTCTTCGAGCGCATTCTCCGTCAGGAGATAAATCTTCGCCTTGGGATATGCCATGAGAATCGGAGAATGAGTGGCGATTATGAATTGCGATCCTTTCAGCACTAAATCGTGAATCATCGATAAGAGGCTGAGCTGTCGCGTTGGCGATAAGGCCGCTTCCGGCTCGTCCACGATATACAAACCTTCACCGCCCAGGCGATTTGCAAATAGCGCCAGGAACGATTCGCCGTGCGACTGCTCGTGTAAAGAGCGGCCGCCGTACGAATCCTTGATCGGCGGTCCGAAACTCGGCTGTTCATCGAGCTCATCGATCTCCGTCGCCACGTTGTAGTAGCTTTCAGCGCGGAAGAAGTAGCCGTCCCTTTGTCGTCGGGCTGAGCGGCTGAGGCGCATCGCCCCATGCAGCGGTGAATGGGTTACTCGGGTGGCAAATCGAAAGTTTCGCGACCCGCCCTCCGGATTGAACCCCATACCTGTAGCAATCGCTTCGAGCAGCGTGGACTTTCCCGTCCCGTTCTCCCCGACGAAGAACGTTACAGAGGGATGGAACCGGACCGACTCGACGTGCCGGACAGCAGGCAGATTGAACGGGTACTCCTCCCAGGACGGGATCTTGGCCGGATTCAGACGGACTTCGACCAGGAATGGCTGGCTCTTCAAATTCTGGCGCTTCATCGTACCACTCGTAGGCTCCGACCACTTAAGCGTTGGCTCGCTTGAACCTGATCACGACGTGCCCGTACGCCATATACTCCACCCGCTTGCACGTGACCTGATCGTCGGAAAGTTCGCTCACAGATCTATCTCCGAACAAAGCATCCCTATACGTGGGAGGGAAGGCATGAGCGATACCTAGGACGCTGTCTATATTCGCTAATTGAGGGATCCTCAAAAGTTCTGGGCGAAGACGGCCGAACGGTTCATTGGAATAAAAAGTGGGAGCGGTGCTCGATGATGCGCGCCCGCCGTTCTATCGCTCGTTCCCCGGCGCATTGCTCAATACTTGCTACAAGGGCTCGGCGGGGCCGATCGCCATCACAGTCCTGCCACATTACCGCACGGTCACAGGATCGGATCTGTGCAATGTCAATCCGGGCCATCACGCCGAATGGCTCGGATGAAGGGACGCAAATCGTGTAACGAGTCGCGGCACATGAGGTAAAACTAAACGTCGACTGCCAGATTTCAGAATCAATTTTCTCCCTTGGCCAGACCCGCTCCGGCCGCTCGCTGCTCAAGTTTCAACTGCGCTGCCCGTGCGCAGCCTTGCATGACCTGAAAATATTTTTGCACCCAATCGGCGCCGATTTCGTAGGGATGCGGCCCGTTGCCACGGCCGGCGAGCATACGGTTCTTATTGACGGCGTTATCGAACTCGGAATGATTGGACAACAGCACGCTGGCTTTCGTTTCAGCGGCTTTTGCGGCGATATGTTTTTGCGAGTCGATGTAGATTTGAAAATTTTTAATGCCAGGGTCGGGCGTGTTGTTGACGAAGTTAAAGGCTGTGCCGCCGGAGTAAGCGACGTTTACCGGCTTGCCTTGGTCGAGAACGCTGAATGTGTAGGACATCGTGCCGGGCGTGTGTCCGGGCGTGAGCCAAATGGTAACCGCCGTTTCGCCGAGCGTGATCTTCATGCCGTCAGTTGCGACGATGTCGCGTTTGGGCGCCATGGTTTTATAGCGGTTCGGATATTTCTCGACCCAGTCCCAATCCGGCCCAGCCATGACGATGCGGGCGCCGTAGCGCTTCTGCAAGGTTTCGGCGCCGCCGATGTGATCGCCGTGGGCATGCGAGATGAGCACATATTTGATCTGCGCCGGGTCGAGTCCGACTTTCTTCATGCCGCCGACGATCAGCTCCTCCGAATTATAAGGATAGATCGTGTCGATCAAAATGATGCCGTCCTTAGTCGTCAGCGCCCACGCGGAGTGCAGCTTACCGCCGACGAAATATAGATTATCGAAAACCTTGGCCGGCTCGGCGAACCAGGCATCGCGTGGCGGGGCCTTGTGGGATCAGTGACATACGCCGGCGCAACGTCGGTCAGATTTTCACCGCCGCTTTGCGGCAGCAAACAGGTTCTCACCAGAGTGCCGAGGAATTCAAAGCCGGCGGCGGTCTTCGCCGCTTGTAGTGCGGCGTTGATTTCGGCTTCGAAATTTCTTTTGGTGGGAGTTTGTTGCGCAAATGGCTCGCCGGTTGCGAGGACGAGCAAAACGACCAGTGCGATAGCGGGTCTTCCGTTGACTCGTTTCATCGTGCCCTCCGCGTTACAAGATTTGCAGCGCAGCTAATATCAGACAAGCCCAACCATTTGTCTATCGAATTTTTCGTTTCTGGACTAAGCGCGCCATGGCAGATTCTTGCACTGGACTGGTATGCCGTATGCTTCAGTGAGCTGAGACCCGAACCCAGCTTTCTTAGCCCGTGTTAGAAAGGCGCCGAAAAGGTTTTAACCAACTCTTCTTAGCGAAGGAGGAAATGCCAATGCGTGCGGCAAGGATGCATGGTTACCGGCAACCGCTGGTCCTGGAAGATGTCAAAGTTCCCGAAATAGCTGCCGATGAGGTCTTGCTGAAAGTTGGGGCGGCTGGAATGTGTCGAACCGACGCGCAGATGGTAGACGGCTATTTCGAGGCCTATCATCCGCTTACGTTTCCGATCACGCCCGGTCATGAGATCGCCGGCATTGTCGAAAAGATAGGCAGCCTCGTGCCTAAAACGTCTGCATTGACCGAGGGCGATCAGGTCGTTGTCGTCGGAGGTTGGGGCGACGGCACTTGCCGTCTGTGCCAGGCCGGCAATACACAAATTTGCGGGCACGGAAATTGGCCGGGATTCGGTCTGCCCGGCGGTTATGGGGAGTTCGTCCCGGTCCCCTACCAATACCTCATCCGCGTCGACAAAAAATACAATCTGAAAGCCGAGGAGTTGGCGCCGCTCACCGATGCGGGGCTCACGCCGTACCGAGGCATCAAGAAATTGCGCGACGCCGGCGCGCTCGGACCGGACAGGGTTATGGCGGTCGTCGGCATCGGCGGCCTGGGAGCTTACGCCGTCCAGTACGCCAAGCTGTTCTCCTCCGGGGCAACGGTCGTGGCGTTCGGAAGAAATGACGAGAAATTGGCGGTCGCAAAAGAATACGGCTCCGATCACGTGATCAACATCAAAGGCAAATCCATCAACGACATCCGCGCGGAGTTGAACAGAGCGACGGGCCACAAGGAGATCCACGCTGCCGTGGACTGCGTCGGCGCCGAAGAAACCATTCAGATGGGATTCAATCTGCTCGCTACGGCCGGCACATACTGCTCCGTCGGCCTGGTCGGCACGCGCATCGAGATTCCGCTCTTCCCGTTCGTCGCCCGCGAGTTTACCTATCACGGTTCTTTCTGGGGCAACTACAACGATCTGAGCGAAGTCATCGCGTTGGCCCAACAGGGAAAGATCCGGCATACGCTGAAGAAAGTCAGGTTCGACGACATCAACGGGGTCCTGGAACAACTGCGCGACGGCGACGTCATAGGACGAGCGGTGGTCACTTTCTAAAACGCCCTCAAGACGT
Source organism: Candidatus Binatia bacterium (assembly GCA_025924215.1). GTDB lineage: Bacteria > Desulfobacterota > Binatia > UBA9968 > UBA9968 > WHTF01. The sequence continues at coordinate 1,113 of JAICEJ010000384.1, read as the reverse complement.
ACGTCCGCTTATGAAGCCGGAACAATCATTGCGGCGCAGCTCGCGTTTCCGCAAAGCCGTTATTGAATTCTTCGTCGCCCTTACTGCAATCTCATGAGATATCGCCGACGGCACAGACCAAAGAACAAATCGAGACCCACAACAAGGCGGTCGTTCAGGCAGGCTTCGACGCCTGGAAGGCCGGAACCGGGCAGCCCCTACGACTTGCTCGCACAACGCAAGCTAGCCATCGTCGGTCACTCGGCGGCTGCCAGCGGTACGGCGCGACGGCAAACCGTACGCCAACACGTATTCCTGGTTTCTCGATCTACGCGTCGGCAAGATCGTCAAAACATTCGCCTTCTTCGACAGCGTCGCGTTCAACGAGCTCTGGGAGCGCGTCAAGCCATACTCTCGAATCAGACAAGTCAGCTTGATCAAAGCCTATGCGTCGCGGCGTGTGGCGGGGTGGGAGCACGCTAACTTACCGCACCTTTAGCGCTTCTCTTCCACAGCAGCGTGTTTTCGACGCTTAGAGCCTTTTTCCGAGGTAGAATTGGCCCCTGTAGGCTTCACCAATTAACTTTGGATTTCCTTAACTTTGGATTTTCGATTTTGTGTTGTGGATTCCGACCGATGCACGCTCAAAGCTAAAAATCAGTTCACCATGCAGTGCTTTGATTGCGAGATCACTTTGGACCTTCTCGATAAAAGCTAGCTGCCATCGCACTGCTTCCGACCATCGTGCGTCTCCCGCCGCCAACTCACGTTAGTGCTGCCTCCACCCATTGGCAATGCGCTCAAGCTCGCCGGTCTTCAGAAAGCTTTGTTTCGGTTTGTCGTCCAGCTGCGATGATCCGTGACGATGAACCCAAGTAACAACCTGCCTCGACTCTAAACGGTGCAGTGTGATTTGATTTAGAATTGTGACTTGCGGTATGTAGCGAAGTGGGCGGATTTTCGACAAGGCATCGACAAAGGCAAAGCAGTTGCTCAGGCGACATGGCTGTGTGTGACCCGGTTGTTCAAATCATGTCACTTGGAGTGGGATAAGAGAACGTCAGTTGCAGCAGAAAGGAACACTTATGCGCCGCAAACCGAAATACCTCTTGGCAAGCCTGATTGTGGGTTATG
>JAICEJ010000383.1 GCA_025924215.1 Candidatus Binatia bacterium | reverse complement strand
CGATGATGCTCTCGACAAGTTGCTAGAAAAGGGAAGTGCCTCGTCGACAAAAGGCGGATTACAGATTCAAGGTAGTCAACGAATGGGCAGTAATTTCCGCAGGATCTAGCGCGGGCAAATGCAGTGGCTCCCGAGCAGATATTTCTTGACTTACTACAAGGCCACACGTACATGAGCAAGTTTATGCGGCGGTTTATAATTGTAGAATAGGCAAAAAAATCAGTTTTTTCTCTACCGGCAATAGCAATTAAGAAATGATACTTGGTACCCATGGCTGACCAAACAGTTTACGCTCTTTTACTTCGCCCTGTGGGGCAACTGCTCGAGGCGCTGCGCATTGAATCGTTCTCTCTGTCCGTCGAGAACGAGGACTTGGTGGTGCGTGACAAAACTCCGGGACGGAAGCAGATCACACCACGTGAGAAAGCTCTTCTCGCTGAATGGCAGGTTACGCATACTCGACCGCAAGACAAGGAAGGAGCGTTGAAGTTGGCGAGCGGTATTCTGGAGTGGCGCATGACCCCGGCCGACATTGACCGGCTCGAGCGAGAAGGGCAATCACGCCGGCGCAACCCTAATCTTACTCCGGACATTCACTCTGTCTCGCAAATGCTACGAGTGGTCGGCGCGCTCGTCGATCATAAGAACGGAAGGCTTTTACAGCTTACCAAGGAAGATCAAAAGCTGACGTTCGAGTATGAACTCTTAAGCGGTAAGAAAGTCGCGGAAGAATTGGGAGTGCCGGCTCTTTACGATCTATGGGTCCGTATCTATCGAAGACAGAGTCCGAAATAATTAGCCGAAGCACTGATCAGCCGGTTCAATTCTGAAAACTCAACGGAAGGCGGCGACAAGAAGAATATCGTTTCAGAGAATTCGATAAAGTTAGGAGTTCCGCGCTGAATAGCAGTCACAGTTATACACAGTTGCTTCGTCCGGTAGGTCAAGCGCTGGAGTCACTCCAAATGGAATCCTTTTCATTGACGATGGAAGGCGACACGGTTATTGTTCGCGGGCGCAAGCACAGAGATCAAGCGGTTAATAACCTGTCCCAGCGGGGATTTTGGCAACTATTTCGTTCTAATCGACATGCCGAGGTCGACGAATGGGAGTCCGTTGAGTTGCGCTATACGCCCGAGCAGTTAAGTCATATGGATGATGAGGGACGATCGAAGCGCGGTAATCTCGGCAGCCCCGATGCCCACTCGGCCTCGCAGATCGTTCGCGCTGTGGGAGCGCTTGTCGATCAGAAACAAGCGCGGCTACTGTCGGTTCGCAAGGACGAAGAAAAAATCGAAATCGAATACGAGTCACCGCAGAAGGGGACCGTAACAGAGGATTTCACGGTGGCGACACTGTACGAGTACTGGGTGCGGATGTATTTGAAGCGTAGTAACCGTCTAGAGCCGAGCAGATAATTCGACGATTCGGCTCACCCCGCAGAGTAGGGCGATCGATCACGCCCACCTTCATCTCTTCTTCTCAGAAAATAGCCCCATCAGTTTTGCGATCGGATCAAAGTGTCTGTCGACGATACGTTCTTTCAAAGGAATTATAGCATTGTCCGTAATATGTATGTGTTCGGGACAAACCTCGGTACAGCATTTGGTGATATTACAGAAACCGATTCCGGCTTTCTGCTTGATTAAATCGATGCGATCATTGGTGTCGAGCGGATGCATCTCCAAAGCCGCCAAGCGCACAAAGAGCCGTGGTCCGGCAAACTTCTTCTTGTTATCCTCATGATCGCGAATGACGTGACAGACGTTCTGGCATAGAAAACATTCGATGCATTTATGAAATTCTTGTACGCGGTCGATGTCTTCTTGAAACATGCGCCGGGTGCCATCGGATTCCTTTGGTTTTGGCTTGAAGGCCGGGACCTGCCGTGCCTTTTCGTAATTGTACGAGACATCAGTGACTAGGTCACGAATAATCGGAAACGTTTTGATCGGGGCAACGGTGATCGTCTCACCGGGCTGAAACGTGTTCATTCGAGTCATGCACATGAGCCGCGGTTTGCCGTTGATCTCGGCGCTGCAAGAGCCGCACTTCCCGGCTTTGCAATTCCAGCGAACCGCCAAATCGTTTGCATGTTGTGCCTGGATCGCGTGGATGATGTCCAGCACCACCATGCCTTCGCCGGCCTCCACTCGGTAGTCTCTAAATTCACCCCCGCTGACATCGCCTCGCCACACTTGCATATGCACTTGTTGTGCAGCCATTACTTTTTCTCCTCAAGCAATATTTTCAATTCGTCGGGCATCTCCGGAAGGGGCTCTTGTGAAGCCGTTAGGTCGCCGTTCTTTCGTCGGATGACGATATTAGTTTTGGCGAACTTCGGATCGGTAGCCGGATAATCGTCCCGCGTATGTCCACCCCGGCTTTCTTTGCGCTCGATTGCCGCAATGGTGGCCGCTTCTGCAAACGACAGCAGCGAATGAAGATCCAGCGCGAGATGCCAGCCTGGGTTATACTGCCGATTGCCCTCCACCTTAAGATTGCGTGCGCGCTCTTTGAGTCGGCCGATGACATCAAGAGCTTTCTTAAGCTCCGACTCGCTGCGAATGATGCCCACCAAGTTCTGCATGCAGTCCTGTAAGTCTGCATGCACCGAATACGGGTTTTCGTTGCCCATACTTTCAAAAGGTGACAATAGTTCTCTGGCATACAGATCAACTTGGCCGGCATCTACATTAACGGCCCGATCCGCCTTGGCATACTCCGCGGCGTACAGACCCGCGCGCCGGCCGAACACCAAGAGATCCGAAAGCGAATTCCCGCCGAGACGGTTTGCGCCGTGCAATCCCGCGGCAACTTCACCTGCAGCGAACAGGCCAGGGACAGTAGTCGCTGTGCTGTCTGCGTCTACTCTCACCCCGCCCATACTGTAGTGGCAAGTCGGGCCCACTTCCATCGGCTCTTTAGTGATGTCAACGTCTGCGAGCTCCTTGAACTGATGATACATCGACGGGAGGCGGCGTTGGATGTAGTCCGCTGGCCGGCGGGAGGCAATGTCTAAAAATACTCCGCCATGTGGCGTCCCGCGTCCGGCTTTGACTTCGGAGTTGATCGCGCGTGCGACCTCGTCGCGGGGTAGTAGGTCCGGGGTTCGGCGGTTGTTCCTCTTGTCTTCATACCAGGCATCCGCTTCCTTTTCCGTATCAGCCGTTTCGGCGCGAAAAAACTCCGGAATGTAGTTGAACATGAATCGCTCATTCTTGGTGTTTTTGAGCGTGCCCCCATCACCCCGCACCCCTTCTGTCACTAGGATCCCACGGACGCTTGGTGGCCAGACCATGCCGGTAGGATGGAATTGCATAAATTCCATGTCCATCAAATCAGCGCCTACATCCATGGCCATGGTTACGCCGTCGCCGGTATACTCCCAAGAGTTGGACGTGACCTTCCAGGCTTTGCCGCCGCCGCCGGTTGCGAGCACGACGGCCTTGCACCTGAAGACGATGAATTTGCCGGTTTCCCGCCAGTAGCCGAAGGCGCCACTGATCTTTCCGCCGTCCGTCAGTAGGCGTTGGAGGTTGCACTCCATGTAGACGTCAAGACCCTTATGAACCGCGTGCTGTTGAAGCGTGCGGATCATTTCGAGGCCGGTGCGGTCGCCGACATGCGCCAGCCGAGCATAACGATGTCCGCCGAAATCGCGCTGCAAAATCAGACCATCGTGGGTTCGGTCAAATAGCGCACCCCATTCTTCGAGCTCAAGTACGCGATCCGGCGATTCTTGGGCGTGGATCTGCGCCATCCGCCAATTGTTGAGAAGCTTGCCACCGCGCATGGTATCGCGAAAATGAACCTTCCAGTTATCTTCCGGATAAACGTTGCCCATGGCCGCGGCGATGCCTCCTTCGGCCATAACGGTGTGAGCCTTGCCCAAAAGCGATTTGCAGACTAAGGCGGTTCTGGCTCCCTGTGCCGAAGCCTCTACCGCGGCGCGGAGGCCGGCGCCTCCGGCGCCGATAATGACTACATCGTAGTCGTGGGTTTCGTACTTTTCTTCAGCCATTAAAAGAACCTCAAATCCTGAATGACGCCCATTGATAGCAGCCGGACGTAAAGATCAGTCAAAGCAACCCAAATCAAACTGACCCAGGCGTACTCCATATGACGCCCGTTAAGCCGGCTTATAAAACTCCAAACCTTGTATCGCGTTGGGGCGCTATGGAATGAATCGACGTAACCACCGCACACATGCCGGCATGAGTTGCAAGAAAGACTGAACAGGGTCAGAAGAATAGCATTGACGAGGATGACGACGGTCCCTAACCCCATGCCGAAACCATCTGGGAACTGAAATGCCAAAACTGTGTCCCACCAGAGAAAAGCCAAAATCAAGATCGATAAATAGAAGAAATAGCGGTGAAGATTTTGTAACAGGAACGGGAAGCGGGTTTCACCGCTGTAGGATTTCGAGGCGTCCCGGACGGCGCAAGCCGGCGGCGATAAGAAAAAAGACCGATAATAAGCCTTACGATAGTAATAGCAGGTGGCGCGAAATCCGCCCGGAATCCATAAAATCAAGAACGCCGGCGACAGATTCCACCACGAACCCACCAGCGGAACGGAAACGTGAGCGCAGTTTTCTGCGATGCACGGCGAGTAGAACGGCGACAAGTAAGGCGCCACATAATAATGCGCATTCTGCAAGGCCGCCCAGGTAGCGTAAATGGCGAAACCGCCGAGCACTAGAACCACCATCAGCGGCTCTTTCCACCAGGCATCTTTTCGTAACGTACGGAACTCGTCTAGGGTTAGAGTTTTATCGCTCACGTTTGCGTCCTTTAAAATTTACTAGTTCATTCTATCAAGCGTAGCTGTTGCCCTTAAACTTGCGCAAGCTGAAGGTTCTCAAATAAGGCATCGATTGATTCCAAGCCGCGGTTAGCTCAAATCAAAAACAGCAAACCGTTGCTCTCGCTTCAGTGGAACTATGGCAGGCGACTGCTGATGCGCAAGGGCACTTACTTGACCGCGGCGGTTTCCTCTTTTGAGTTATCCGCTTCTTCTAGTTTCATGTAAGTTTCAACGATCTAACGGAAAAATTCTTTTTGATCACTGGTGATTTTCTTCGCATCTTACGCAATGTCCGCACCGTCACTCGCCGCAAAAAGGGCTCT
>JAICEJ010000382.1 GCA_025924215.1 Candidatus Binatia bacterium | reverse complement strand
GTGCCAAAAAATTTCGAAGGGCTGCTTCATCCCGAGCTCAAGGGGCGCATGGGTGTATCGCTCAGCGATCCAATCTACAAAGTGATCGGCGCCATGTTGAAAACCAAGGGCCAGGAGTTTGTCAAAAATCTCAAGGTCCAGGAGATTGCGCTGCATACGATCATTCCGCCCGCTTTGCTCGACCTGATCGCCTCGGGTGAAGTATTAGCCTCGCCCGGAATCTTTCGTAATCACGTACTGGTTGCCGTCGAGAAAGGCGCGCCGGTGGAGTGGTTGCCGTTGGATCTCGTGCCAACCAATGTGGGCGGCGCCGCAATTGCCGCGCAACCGCCGCATCCTCATGCAGCGCTGCTACTGGCGGATTATCTCTTGGGATCTGAAGGGCAAGCGCTTTTGGCAAAATACCAGTACGGTAGCGCCACCAAAGATCTCGGTTTCAAACGCTGGCGGCCCGACCACGGAATTAGCACCGACAAGTACGAAAAGGACCTGGAACGTTGGGAGAAACTACTCAAAGAAATCAGCCGCAGGTGATGCAGCGGCTTGAACTTAAGCTATCGAGGAGGCGCAAAGGTTGTCTTTAAGTCAAGTTGATTCTTATCAACCATTGCCATAGGAACAAGGAACAAGAAATTCTAAGAGCCGAAGAGGGCCCGCCTATGTATGCGATCATGATGCGCAACCCAGCCCAGTGGCTGTTTCTTTTAACTAGCGTAACCTTGGCCTACCTGGTGCTGCCGCCGTTCTTTTTCATTCTGCACACCAGCCTGGTGACGGACCGGGGCCTGCAAGCCGGTAGTTTCACCATTCAACATTTTGCCAACATCATCGATTCCCTGGGCGACGTCAAAACTCTGCTGAGCAATTCGATGATCTTCTCGATCGGCAGCGCCGGCATCGCTCTGGTTTATGGAACGTCATTGGCTTGGCTGGCAGAACGCAGCAATGCGCCGTTTCGCAAGCTCGCCTACATTTCCGCTTATGTATCGTTTGCCATCCCGGGGATCATCAAAGTCGTCGGCTGGATCATGCTGCTGGGCCCCAAGGCTGGCATTCTCAATGCTCCGGCGGTTGCTTGGACGGGCGAACCGTTTTTCAACATATTCTCGATGAGTGGAATGATCCTGATTGAAAGTTTTCTGTGGATCCCGATCGTGTTTCTGCTGATGTCGACGCCGTTTCGTTCTATGGATCCATCGCTGGAAGAAGCCGCAACCACCGCGGGCAGCAGCGGCTGGCAAGTTTTCCGCCGGGTTACTTTTCCGCTGGCGATCCCCAGTGTATTGGCAGTTTTGATACTGACTTTTATCCGCTCGCTCGAGGCTTTCGAGATCCCGGCGTTGATCGGCATTCCCGCCGGAGTCGAAGTGCTCACCACCAAAATATATTTGCAAATAAAAGGCGGGCTAATTCCCAAGTATGGCGAAGCCAGCGCCTATTCGATCATTCTGATCGCTCTAGTCGGCCTGGGACTGATTCCCTACTACCGCATCACCAGCAAGACCTATAAATTCACCACGATCAGCGGCAAAAATTTTCGTCCAAACCGGATCGAACTCGGCAAATGGCGTCCGCTCGGCGGCTTCCTGATGCTGGCTTTACCGTTGCTCCAATTTCTGCCCATCGTTGCCATCGCATGGTCCTCGTTCCTCCCGTTCGCTCAAGTGCCGTCGCGCAAAGCCCTTTCGATGTTGACCTTCAACAATTACGCCACTGCGTTCGCCGACAGCAGCATCATTCGCTCCGTGCTGAACAGCTTGACCGTGAGCATCAGCTCGGCAACGGTTGCCGTACTCATTACCTTCTTTGCCGCCTGGTTGATCGTCCGAGCATCGATCAAATCGCGTTGGCTGCTGGATCAAATGGCGATGCTGCCGCTGGTTTTTCCCGGCATAGTCATGGGCATAGCAATTCTTAAGATGTATCTGATTCTGCCGGTGCCGGTTTATGGCACCATCTGGATCCTGGTGCTGGCATTCATCGCGCGCTATCTACCCTATGGTATTCGCTTCAGCCATTCGGCGCTTTTAAGCCTGCATAAAGAACTCGAGGAGGGCGCCACCACCAGCGGTGCCAGCTGGTTCCAGATGGTCCGGCACGTGGTCGTGCCGCTGATTATGCCCGCGCTGCTCGCCGGCTGGATTTATATCTTTCTAATTACGTTTAAGGAATTATCCATTGCTCTCTTGCTCTACTCGCCCGGATCGCAAGTGGTTGCGGTCACCATTTGGGAGCTATGGGACAACGGCCATGTCGGCGAATTGGCGGCCTTCAGCCTGATCATCACCATCGGCACTGTGATCGTCGGTTCTATTTTCCTCAACATCGCGCATCGCTATGGACTGCAGGATTAAAGGGGTACGACGTTTAACAGTTCAACCGTTCGATGTCAGAGAGCTCAAGCTGCCTTAAAGCTCGTCCTATCGTTTTGAACGACTTGAGCGTTTTGAACACCGATAATGTGGAGGTTAATTCGTGGATTTTACCGTCATCGACGCGGATGCGCATCATCTCGATGGGCCCGCTTATAAGAACTATTTGCCGGAGCGTTTTCGCATAAGGAGCGGACCGTATTTCCCTTCATTCGGCTGGGATATCTTTCTAAACGACACGACTGGAAGGAAGCCGGCCACCGCTGAGGAGTACTGCAAGGATCTTGACGTCGAAAACATCAGCGAAGCCGTCGCCTATCCGAGTAACGCCCTTTCCATCGGCCTGGTACGCGAGCTCGACCTGGTGGTTGAGCTAGCCAAGGCATACAACAACTGGGCATGCGACTTCTGCAAGAGCAGCGACAATCGAGTCAAATATGCCGCGGTGATCGCGCCGCAAGTCGTGGCTGAAGCGGTAAAGGAGATCCGCCGCAGCGTGCAAGAGCTCGGTGCAGTGGCCGTGATGGTGCCGACTTACGTGCAATCCGGCATGGACCTGGGCCAACCGGAATTCAATCCGATCTATGCGGAAGCTCAGGAGCTCGGCGTGCCGATCGGCTTTCACGCCACTGCGCAGGTCTCACAAGGCAACTGGCGCTTTCACAAATATCTTGGCGTGCACATGACGTCACATCCGTTCGAGCAGATGCTCACCATCGTGGCGATTATTTCCAATGGCGTGCTTGACCGCTTTCCGAAATTGAAAGTCGCCTTTCTCGAAGCCGGCGTCGGCTGGCTTCCCTACTGGATGGAGCGTTTCGATGAAAAGTATCTCAGACGCAAATCCGAGATGGAACCGCTCAGCATGCTGCCCAGTGAGTACGTAAAAAACAATCGCTGCTACTTCACCTGCGAAGGCGAGGAATCGGCGTTGCCATTGGTGATCGAGCAGTTTGGCGACCAGTGCATGATGTATGCCTCGGACTACCCGCACTGGGATATGGAATGGCCGCACAGCGTCAGCCAGGTGGTCCAGCGCAAAGACATCTCGGATCAAACCAAACAAAGAATTCTTGCCGACAACGCCAAAAATTTTTACCGCTTCTCCTAATCCCGCGGACCTAGTGTAGTGTACCCGGATTCCGCAGTAGAGACTGACAATGTGTACTGATCAACGGGCGAGCCTGGAGGAGCGAAGGCACGGAAACGAACAATTTCAATGCTGTTTAGGGTGCTTGGTCCAGGGGTGGTAATTTTCCGGGAGTCCGCTGCAGCACCCGGAGATTGCAGGCCGCTACAAGCCACTGGCCTATTGCATTCGCTCTGGAGGGCTTGCCGCTTGATCGGTTTGTCACTTTGAACTACGGAATTCGATATGTACCTTTGAACGATTGAACTATCTTTACCCAAGGAGTTTTTATGCCCGACAACAAACTGCTCATCGCCGACATCAACCAATCCGATGGCATTGCCTGGTTGACCCTCAACCGGCCGGAGAAAAAAAACGCGCTGAGCATCTCTCTCTTGAGCGAGCTCGCCGGAATTCTTCGCTCTCTCGCCAACAACGACAAGATACGCTGCATCGTCACCAGCGGCGCCGGTGGTACGTACTCTTCGGGTCGCGATCTTTACGATATGAGAGGCCAGGAAAACCGTCGCCGTACCCGCGGCATCGGTGGCGTCGCGGAAATTGTCGACATCATGCGCAAGCTGCCTCAAGTGACCATTGCGAAAGTGAGCGGCTGGTGTCTCGGCGGCGGTCTGGCGATGATCAACGGTCACGATATCGTTATCGCCGCCGACACCGCCATGTTCGGCATGCCGGAAGTCATCCGCGGCAGCTATGGCGCCACTGCCACCCCAACGTTATTTCACGCTGGCATTCCATTTAAGAAAGCCTTCTTCATTTCTCTCACCGGACGAAATCTAAGCGGCGTCGAAGCCGAACGGGTTGGCTTGATATCTCAGGTCGTGCCGGAGAAAGAGCTCGATTCATACGTCGACATTTTGGTGAAGGAAATGGCCAGCCGCAACGGGGCAACTCTGGAGAACGCCAAAATCGCCGCCTATATGCAAAAAGACCTTTCCTTTGAGATGGCGCTAAAAGCCGACGATCTCGTCTCCCATCGGCTGCGCTATTACACAAATCCATTGAGCGACGTCGAAGGCTATCTGCATTCGCAAAAGGGCGGCGGGACCGTCAAATACGTCAAGCCGGAAGAACCAAAGTAACTGGCAACTCAGCATAAACGAAACTTCTTCTTCGCTCTCGATCCAAAGAAGTGCGGGATCTGCCGAAGATCCGTGGCTGCTTACGACCCGATCTCGCTCGAGGAGGTGACGATCAATGAATCGTTTTCCAATTAATTTTCTCGCGGGTCTCAGCACTGCAGGACTCATCCTGGTCTGCTGTCTATCAAACCCCGCAATCGCTGCGGATCGCCTGCGCATTGGCTTGAGCTCGTTTACCCCAATCAACGCGGCGGTGTGGATCGCCGAGGACAAAGGACTATTCAAGAAGTACGGCATCGATCCCGAAGTGATTGTCGTCGGCGGCGCCTCCGCCGGCGGCGTCAGCTCATTGATTGCGGGAGACATTCAGTTTCTGACCGGGGGTGGCGGCGCTGTTATCAATGCCGCGCTCAACGGAGCCGATGTGGTGATGGTTGCGTCGATCGTCAACAAAGGGGTCCAGAGAGTGATGGCGCGCGCCGATCTCAAGCGCCCTGAAGATCTCAAAGGCAAACGGATCGGCGTCACCCGATTAGGC
>JAICEJ010000381.1 GCA_025924215.1 Candidatus Binatia bacterium | reverse complement strand
GCCAAAGAAATCGGGCACGGAACACGCGATGCGGCGAATACGGTTGGCGATGGCGTCAAGAAGGTCGTGAAGCCATCAACCGCGCCCGCAGAATATTAAGGATCTCACGTGCCGAGCGTACGGGTTCAGAAGTACCCAAAGACTTCGGCTGACGCGCTTCATCATTGCGCTTTGCCGAGCGTGTAAGAATTGGATGTGAGTTTGTGAATGATCCCGATATCGTGAAAAACCGTAACCTGTGACGGCTCGCACGATTACGGTGGCAGATTTCGTCCCGGCTAAAATCCTTCCAACAAATTTTTTTTGTGTTAGCTCATGGTTTAGGCAATTCGATGCAGCTATTGTCTAGCCAGAGCAAACAGGTGTTATGAACAACTTATTCACATGGCCTTGTGGATAAGCCAGGATTTACTAAACTCTCGCGGCGATTTTTTCCTTGCCCGTTCTGCTATTGCTTTGTAACCTTCTTTTTACTCTTCATACACTAAGAATTAATCAACGTATCATCAAGCGCGTTTACCGCGCATTGCAAGGAGATAATTAATGGAGTTTACTTGCCGTCGCTGCAATCACATTACAAAGCAAAAACTCTATCGCGTAATCACGGAAGAGGCGGGCGTTGTTCTGCTCAATATGGTTGTATGCTCTTCATGCGCGCGGCTAGCCAAAAGGTTGGGACTTCCAGCAGTGAAAATAGAAACCGCAAAAAGAATCACTAAGACGAAGGATCAGCCGCCGGCAAACAGGAGGCAAACTATTCGACCGCGACCGTCAATTCTCTAAGCTGCTCTCGATTTCAGCGGGAGATGAATCCTACTCTCGGAATCTCGCTTGCTCTCCTCCTGATTGTATGCGGGTGCCGCGGCGAGCGCTTTGATACCATCCGCAACGTCGGGTCGGCAGGGGAGACAATCATCTGTTTCGGTGACAGTCTCACGGAAGGGGTCGGCGCCGAACCAGGGGAGGAGTATCCAACTATTTTGTCGCGGTTGTTGGGAATGCGGGTGCTGAATGCCGGCCACCGTGGCGATACGACTGCACGAGCGCTACAACGAGTCCGGACTTCGGTTGTGGCCAAGAATCCGCGGCTGGTGATTTTGCTGCTGGGCGGAAATGATTTCTTACGTCAAGTACCCACGCGCGAGACTCGAGAGAATCTAAAGGAAATCGTCCGACAAATACAGGCTCATGGCGCTATGGTGGCAATCGCCGGCATTAAGCTCGGTTTGTTCACTGATGAATACGGTCCGATCTTTGAGGAAACCGCGGCGGAGTTCGGTGCAATCTACATCCCACAGGTGATGAAAGGGATTTTCAATGACACGAAACTCAAAAGTGATCAGATTCACCCTAACAGCGCCGGCTACCGTCTAATCGCCGAACGTATCGCCCAAAAAATCAAACCGCTGTTGAACGAAGCTGACCGTTTAAGAGGCCGTCTCTAGCTGCCAATCGATCGGCGAGGCCTTAGATGCGAGTGATGCCAACCGATGATGTCTCAGACGCTGACCGCTGATCCCAGCCTGCTTTCTTCAGCGCCTGCTCGGGGAGCTGCAGGCCAGTTATAGGATTCGACTCGATCGGCAATCGTGCAAGCTCATCGAAAGCTCGGTGACAGACGCACCCGTAGAGTTCACCGACACTGAATTCCCAAGGATTAGATGAGCTCGCCTGGCTACGCAAATACCAAGTATTTAATCTATAGGGCTTCAAGGAATCGAGCAGCTCGGTTGCGTTAGGAGCCACTTCCGGATTCGACATGTCCATCCCTCCAACGTTTGGGTTGCCAGCGACTTAACTATCGAGACTCGTCGGATCCCTCTCATCACGACCTGAAAGTAGCTTCAGAACCGGCGCATCGCTTTTCGGGCGTATGTTCAAACCGTCACCTTCCGGCCCTCGGTGCCACTGCCGGGCGGCTTGTCGGGCCAGCGTCACATCGTGGATCGTCCGTCGCACGGTTGTCTCTTGCGCCTTCCTGCGCACGTCGGCCAGTTGGTAGTAAACCTGTTCGTAGTTGTCCGCCATCACTTCGGCGGTAAAGCGTCTTTCAAATTCATCGCGGCATGTCCGGCGCGGAATATCACGGACCCTGTGTACTGCCTCAACGAGATCATCGATAGAGGATTCGATAAAACCGCTGATCCCATGACGGAGAACCTCAGGCACAGACCCACATGGCCTGGCAATGACGGGAGTGCCGCAGGCTAGTGCCTCGATCATCACCAGCCCAAAGGGCTCGGGCCAATCGACGGGGAAGAGCAAAGCGAGCGCTCCGCCCAGAAATTGTTGCTTCTGTGCCTCATCTATTTCGCCTATGAACTCTACCCCGGAGGTGGATAGCAACGGCCTTATAACAGTATCGAAATATTCGCGATCGGCCCGATCGACCTTCGCTGCGATCTTAATTGGTATCCCTGAACGACGGGCGATCTCGATGGCCAGGTCCGGCCGCTTCTCCGGAGACAGCCTCCCCAGGAAAGCCAAATAGTCGCCTGGCTCGGACCGGAACTTTAGCAAATTGCGTGGCAACCCATGATAGACGGTGCCGACCCAATTCATCTCAGGGAGAGGACGGCGCTGATCGTGGCTGATCGAGATAACAGGCTGATCTTTGTAGTGACGGTAGACCGGCAAAAACTCCTTAATGTCTAGGCGGCCATGCATCGTTGCTACGGTCGGCACCTGGGAAAATCGTGCCAGAGGAAAACCGAGGCAGTCGACATGCGAATGAATTATGTCGAAACGAGCGGCCTGGTCGTACACATCGCTGAGCATAGGTAAATGGAACATCGCGCCAAGATGATCGAGTCCGCTGAGTCTCAGCGATTTTGGAACTCCGGCCGATAGTGGCACATTGACGGTCGAATCGCCGGCAGCAAATAGGGTGACTTGATGTCCCCGGCGAGCAAGCTCCTCAGCCAGATAAGCGACAATCCTTTCCGTACCGCCATAAAGTTTCGGCGGCACGCTCTCATACAAAGGTGCTATCTGCGCGATACGAAGAGGTCTGTCTGATGGAGAATAAACTGGGGCGAGCGTCTTCTCAAGTTTGACCAATGCCATGCTTCACCTCTGAAAAAACGCGTGTTTTTGTTGTCTCTGAGCCGAGACGAGATAAATATAATCCGCAAATTCCGATTGGCAAGGGTCTACTGCGAAACTTTCATTGGCTAACGCGTAACACGTCGCCAGCATGGGATGTTCATCGGTTTCATGAGCGTCAATCATTGAACCTAATTCGATTGCCGGCATAGCATGGATTTCTGCCGTGAAGGACGTCCAAAAAGATCGACGAGGCCAAGGCGTGAGCGTTGCGTTGTCATACTTAACCAAGCCGCGTAAATTCGTGGTTTAAGTTTAATTAAAACACTCAACAGGAGATCTGGTTCCCTGATTGCCTTCGATATACGTAATAGCGCTCGTCCCTCTCAATCCTTAGCCCGCAGAGAGTCAACGCGCGATTCCGGCTAGATGTCCAGCTAATCGATTCCTATTCGCATACTTTGATGTCGGCGACACATCTATTCGCCAAATTGCAGCGGCTCGCGCTGATCAATGTTTGTCTCGGGCAGTTCATGACCGCCCTCGACTCGCGTTCAATCATCGTAGCGCTGCCGACCATTTCGATTCATTTCGATACCTCGATGGCGGTGGTCCAGTGGATCCCCTTGGCTTATCAGCTGACTATCATTGGCTTTGTGCTGAGCTTGGCTCGCTTGGGCGACATAAACGGTCGCAAAAAAATATATGGATCCGGATTTCTGCTACTCGCGCTGGGCTCTGTGTGTTCGGGTCTAAGCACCGGCTTGTGGCAAATAATCGCATTCAGGGTGTTGGCCGGGATTGGCGGGGCTATGGTCTTGGCCAATGGCAGGGCCATTCTATCGATTGTCTATGCACAACAAGAGAGAGGCCGAGCCCTGGGATTCGCCTCGATGGCCTTTCACTTGGGCTATATTAGCGGCCCTTCAGTTGCAGGAGTTCTCATCGATACGGTGGGCTGGCGTTGGATTTTTTTTCTGAACCTACCGGTGGCCCTGGCGGCAGCTTACATGGCTTGGAAGGTGCTGCCTGAAACCCCGCTTCAACGACAGATGCATGCCCTAGATCTGCCCGGTATGCTCACATTGTTCGCAACGGCGGTGACGCTCATTTTGGGCTTGCAGCAGATTGCCAAGTCGGGAGTCACCTGGGTCTCGCTAGTAATCTTTCCAGTTGCCGCGATATCTGCCGTATCGCTGGTCCACTTTGAACGCAAAAGTCCTGCCCCCTTGCTCGATCTGTCGCTCTTCAGGATACGAGTGCTCACCGCTGGGGTTCTGAGCCATGTCTTTGTGGTGATCTCCCACAGCTCGACATTCTTCCTGTTGCCATTTTACCTGCAGGGAATTTTGCACTTTTCTCCGACCCAAGTCGGCCTCACGGTTATTTTCTTTTCTCTGGTGATTGTCTTTCTCGCACCGCTTGGCGGCTGGTTGGGAGACCGTCTAGGCTCGCGGTTGCTCTGCACGAGCGGATCCGCCTTGAGCCTGATCAGTATGCTTGGATTTTCCCGATTAGGAGCAGATTCGGACTACATTTCCGTGATGATTCCCCTGATGATCCTCGGCGTAGGCTGGTCGATTTTTCAGGCGCCCAACCTAAGCGCGATTTTTAGCGCGGTGGAGCCTCGTTACGTCGGAGCAGTGAGCGGGATATCGCTAACTAGCGCCAACATCGCCAATGCCGTGGGCGTTGCGATTGGCAGCGTGTTGTTTTTGCGCTGGCTTAACCATTATGGGTTGGATCAGTCGGGCGTGCCGCCCTACACGCAATGGGGAGAAAACCCGGCAGTCTTTATCAGGGCATTTCAAAATTCCTGGCTGCTTATTGCCGGGCTAACGGTGATTGCAATCGTGGCTTCATCGATGCGTGGGGTCGACAAGCGCCAGGGGCATGGTTCTTAGTCGACATCAATAGAGTTTCTACCGCAGAGTTTCTACCGCGTTTTTCGCGATTCCATTTTCTGATTCAGAAGGCTGAAGTTGAACTCTTGAACAAAACTATTTATGGCGCAAAGCAGGTTGAAAGTTTAGCTTGCGGGCAACTCACCCCTGTAACCACCCACCAGCGCTCGCCTGCCGCCATCCCAGAAAGATTGCACATCCCTGAAGCCTGCGTCTTGTAGCCAG
>JAICEJ010000380.1 GCA_025924215.1 Candidatus Binatia bacterium | reverse complement strand
TTGGGAGCTCACCGGGGCATTGAGCGTTGTGTAGTGGTCAAATTTGATCAGCTCATTTTGCGGGCTCTGCGATGCAGCAGCCATAAAGAGCACGTGAGATCCTCCCAAGGAGAGTCCCACCACATCGCGCTTTGTGAACCGTCCCGGAAAACGCTTATCAAGATCTTTGTTAATGGCGTCGAGCGCCATGTGCACGTCGTGTGCGTCCGCAGGAACGAAACCCGGAAAGTCGACCGTCGAACCCGATTGCACAAATTCAGAATTCATGGCACTGGAAATCGTCACAGCCGATCGCCCATCGTTGTTGACGACCTCGGCCACGGCCAAGGCGGAGTTCCCCAGCCGGTGGCCGCCGGCGCCGGGGATGACATAGACAAGCTCGGAGGATTGCTCCGGCATCCACACGGTGTAGGCAAGCTCCTTGCCGGTGTTGGGCAGGAGCACCTTGTAGGTCTTTCCGCGACCGGGAAAGTTTTCGTCCTTATAAGTCAGGAAGACCGAGTGTAGTGTCTCCGTAACACCGGTCTCATCGGTGCGCGCCTTGTACTCGTAATCGTCAATTCGTAGCTCACGGTTTAAAACGTAGAGCAATTTGCCCCATTCATAGGAATCAAAATTTAGCTCAACGAATCGCTTATACTCGGGATATCCCTGGCCAAGCCGAGTGCTGCTGCGTACGTATGTGGCGGGAAAGAAGTAAGTCAATGGGTCGAAAGCCGCATCGGCAAGGCTAGCGACGCCGTCACGTATCGTCGAAGGACCCAGGACGGGAATCGTTAGAAAGTTCGAGTTCCTCCATCCCCAGGCTCCGAACGTTTGCCCGAAGTCTTCCTTGACAGGCTTGATATTCATTTCGGTCGCTCGGTCCCAGAGGCCCAGCACGCCATAGGTCGTATTGATCACGAAGCGCCTTGTCTCTTGCCAGGCGCCCTCCCACTTGCCCTGGAAAGTATTGCTCAATACGCGGACAGGGTAATAGGCGTTGTCAAAGGCGTTGCCGATGCCGGTTCGAGCAAAGCTGGGCAATACGCCGCGGTACACCCAGCTAAAGGGCTGCACAATCCCGGTCATCAGCCCATGGTTGAAGCCGCTCAACACCCTGTTCATGGGCTCGACTTTATCGGGAACCTCGGGAAATTGGACCTCCTCTTTGACGAAGTATTCCTTCCCCGGTCCTTTGTACTGGGACCAGTCGGGTTTCTGGTAGGTCGCGCAACCGGTTACAAGGATTGAGAATAACAGGACATTAAATACGGAGGACTTGCTCATACACTTTCGCTCCCGAGCCAAATTGAAAAACGTTAGCGAACGACATCTAGTCTGTTCGGCTGCGGTGGCCGGCGATGCGACCGCGAAACTGCCGGCCGAAAACAGAGCTATGAAAACTGATCTCGTGTGGTGCATTGCAGCTCATCGGCTTATTGCCGTTCCGCCTGTTCTCTGCGAATCCATTCACGGATATATCGCGGACAATTCGTGATCTTTGCCTGGTCGGTTTCAAAACTCATCAGAAACTCCACTGCGTCTCGATCCACGAGCTTGACTCCTTTCAGATCAAGAACCACCGTCAGCTTATCGTGCTTCTTCAGCAGAGTTTCTAGCGCCTGCAGATCCTGTTTCTGCATCCGACCGCTCAGAACCAAGGTCACCGAATCCCCGTTCTGTAATATTTCAATTCGAATCATTCGATGAAGCTCGCACGCCCACGTCCTTGCGCAATCGAAATGCCAGCCGCAAACAGCTGAAAGATAAAGATCTCGGCAATTGCGCAATGCCGCGCAGTTCGTAAATTTGCAAGTTTCGTGAAAACTTGATTTGATTTTAGCCGTCGTACAAACGACCGAAGGCCATAGCGGTTATAAAAAGATGAGCGCCGCGACGAGTGAAACTCCGGGGATTGATGAACTCGGGATGTAGCCGGAAGAACTAAGATGGGAATGGAACTGGCGCGACGATTGAAGGAGGAGCGTTGACTTCTTTATTGTGCTATGGCTTCACCGGCGCCGTCCAGGCGGCTGAGCGCACACCTGCAAACGTGATCCCCGATTCCACCTTTGCGGTAAACACGCGCCGTGCTACATCGCGCTGGAAAACGGATTCTACGAACGGAAAGCTTGGCCTGTTGCTTCATCTTAGAACCCATTCGCTTAAGTTGTAGCTTGCTAGTCCGATGATCTGAATCGATGCTTGTTGATCTTCAATGTTCGGATCCTTGATTCCAGAGTGGTTGGCGGGATGCCGAGTTTTCTCGCGGCGCCGGAAGAGCCCGACACTCGCCCGCGAGTTTCAGCAAGGACACCTTCGATGATCGTTTTCTCTTCTTCCGGGGTAATCCTGGAAAGTCTTCCGGTCTCTGCTTCGGCGCGGGCGGACTCTCTGGGCAGCCAACTCTCGTCAATCCCGAGAACTTCGTTTTCAGAAACGATGACCGCCCGTTCGATCACATTCTGTAGTTCACGGATGTTCCCTGGCCACAGATACGACTCAAGCAGGGCCAACGACCTGGGCTCGATACTGCGGATTTTTTTACCCATCTTGCTGGCATAACGATCGACGAAGTACTCGACCAGCAAGGGAATATCTTCTTTTCGCTCCCGCAGGGGACGGATCGCGATGGGAAACACCTGAAGCCGATAGAAGAGATCGCTCCGAAACGTCTTATCGATGAGGGCAGCATGCAGATCGCGATTGGTGGCTGCAATCACCCGAACGTCGGCGCGGATCGTTTGAGTTCCACCGACACGCTCGAATTCCCGCTCCTGGAGAACACGCAAAAGAGCACTTTGCATTTCGGCCGGGAGTTCGCCGATTTCATCGAGGAAAATCGTCCCTCCTTCGGCGAGCTCAAATCGCCCGAGGCGCCGCTGCAGCGCTCCGGTGAATGCTCCCTTCTCGTGTCCAAAAAGTTCCGAGCCGATTAGGGTCTGCGGTATAGCTGCGCAGTTAACAGTGACAAAAGCCTTTGCGGCGCGCTGCGACCGTTTGTGGATGGCGCGAGCGATGAGTTCTTTTCCGGTCCCGGTCTCTCCCGTGAGCAGCACCGTGGCATCTGTCGGCGCGACCTGCGATACGCGGGTAAGCACCTCTTTCAGGGCAGGGGAAGAGCCGACGATTTCCTCGAACATCGAGGCTTTGTCGATTTCTTCACGCAACGCGACGTTTTCTTTTTGAACCCGCTCTTCTGCCCGTTTTCGATCTTCAATGTCGGTCGCCGTTGCGTAGCGTCGGATGACGTTTCCCTGTTCATCGCGGAGCGGGTTGGAACGAATTAAAAACCAGCGGTACTCACCATCTTTTCGCCGTAAACGTAGCTCTCCTTCCCATGGAGCACCACGCGCGACGGCACGCTCGCGTTCGTCTAATGCGCCACTCGCTACATCGTCGGGATGAATAAACTTCCGATAGAAGTCCTTCGCCTGAAGGCCGTCCAGGCTTGTCCCGAAATATTCCCGCACCGCCTGATTTTCGTACAGGCGATTGCCATTAGCATCCATAACCAGAACGTGCTCGGGAACAAAATTGATCAACTGCCGGAGCTCTGCTTCGTCCTCTTTGAGTTTGCGTTGCGCAGTCTTCGCTGCCGTGACATCTCTGATTGCGCCTATGAATTCGAGATTTTCGGAATTGTCGGCACGCCGGTGGGCGATGATATGCAAGTATTTGATGCGTTGGTCCGGCATCAGTAATCGATGTTCGAGATCAAAATCGTTTCCCTCCCTGGCTGAACGATCGATCACCCGCCGGACCAAATCTTTGTCCTCGGGATGTGTCCGCTGCAGTACGAGTTCTACCGTCGGTTTGGTCGCGGGATCGTATTCAAAAATCCGGTACGTCTCCTGAGACCAGAAGATTTCCCCTGTGGAGATAACCCAGCCGAAACTACCGGTTTGGCTAAGCCGCTGGGCTTCCGCCAGATAAGCCTGGTTCCGCTTCAGTTCCTGCGTGAGCTTTTCCTCTTCGGTTATGTCCATGATGGTGCCAGCGAAACGTTTGAGTACTCCGTTCTCGAACACGGGAAAGCCCACGCTGCGCACGACTCGAACCCCGCGTTGAGGGTGTAGGATCCGAAACTTTTCGTCACATCCTTCACCTTTCGCGACCATTCTCTCGATCTCGCCTTTGATGCGCTCGCGATCGTCAGGATGCACAATGTTGTTCAGAAACTCCGGCATCGGGGCTACGCCACGAGCTGGGTCACGACCGAGAATGTTAAAATGCTCGGCAGACCAGTATTCGCGCGTTCCATCGGCTGTGAAAGACCAACTCCCGATATGCGCAAGCCGCTGTCCTTCGGCGAGGTAGAACTGGCTTCGCCGCAACTCATCGGTGATGTGTCGCAGGTTCTCTTCAGCCCGTTTTTGATCGTCGATGTCGATACTCAAACCGAACCACCTGACAAAGTCCCGTGATCGTCAACAAGCGCGACGTAACGGTGCAGCATCCGGCGGTACTTGCCGTCTGCCCGGCGCACCCGGGATTCAGCGAGCAAGGGTTCGCCGGTCGCCACTGCCCCGCGCCACATGGCCAAAACTCCTTCAATGTCATCGGGGTGAGTTGTCTTGGTCCAACCCCATCCGGACATCTCCTCGAAAGAGCGGCCGACAAATTCCAGGCACTGTTGATTCAAGAAATCGATGTAACCGTCGGGACGCGCGCTGTAAATGAGGGCAGGAGTTCTGTTAACGATAAGCCGAAGCCGACTTTCCGTCTCGATTCCGAAGTCCAAGGTATTATCCGAGTTCTTACGCTCTTGACGCATGCGAGCTTGTGACGATTGAACAGTTAAAATTTTGGGCTACGAAGCGCGTTTTAAGCCAAATATCGTGTATATATCCGATTTACTGAGGGCAATTGTCAAGGCTGTGCGAATCTATGTGAACGACCTAAATAATTATCGTTGCAGCGCGTCGTGACGAGATCCATCGCGTTCTTGCAAGCGTCTGCAATGCGGATATCCGTGCGGGAATGAAGCGGTCGAACCAGGTTTTGCATCGTGGCATGTTTGTTGCCGCTAGCATTTCTTAAAGGGCGTGAGGGTAGAAGAAGGATGCGATAGAGCAAGAGTAAAGTGATGGCCTGTCCATCGAACTAGGAGTCCGGATCTATGTCATCCAAGCAGTTTTTCGGTCTACCCATTCTCGCGCCAAGCCGAGCGCGCCCAAGGGCAACCATATGT
>JAICEJ010000379.1 GCA_025924215.1 Candidatus Binatia bacterium | reverse complement strand
TTTCAACTACACCGAGCAATTCGACCGCAACGCGGGCACCAGCCGCAAGGCGCCGCGCATAGGGCAGCACGTCCTCCGCCGTCTTGGAACCGTCTAACGGAATCAGCATTCGGCCAAACATAGTTCCTCCGTCGGTGCTAAACCTTTATCTGCTGAGTCATTCCCGTAAGATCGGAGCAGTATCAAGTTTGCAAATTCCTTGAGAGAATATTCTCATATCCGATACAACCTGGCACTTTGCGGAGTGCAAAGCTCTAAGCAGCGCAACAACAAACAATTCGGCCACTTATGGCACTATTTTTGCGGAAAGCCCCATTTAGGTCCTTGGCGTTGGTGTACCATTTTCCCTGACAGAGCAGCCTCATGCTTGCCCCTGCTTCCAACATAAATGATTCTGATGACCCTCGTAACGAAATTTCTTCCGGAAGGAGACCGCTGCGATGCAGAGCAATATTGAGCCGACTTACACAGCCCGGTTGAGAAGCCGGCGTATGGAAGTCGAGAAAACTCTGGGACATCTTTCCACTGAGAGGCATCAAGTCGAAAGTAACACCGAGTGGCTGAACGAGACCGCGTACAAGAGGCGTATAACTCTCCTTGATCGTGTCACCGCGTGGTACCGTAGCGAGATGGCTCAGATCGATAAAGCCCTAACCCGGGTCAAAGATAAACGCTACGGTCTTTGCGTTGCTTGCCATAAGCCCATCGGGATGGAACATCTAGAGCTTTCGCCTGAATCAGAGTATTGCCCTTCGTGTCAGTCGCTACAAGAACACTGAGCAGGATCAGCCCCCTATCCCAGCGGTTCTCGACAACCGGCCTCGCAAAAACCGCTCGCTCGAACGCCTGAGATCTTCAAGGGACCTGTCCGCACACAGCTCGAGGCAGACTTCGGAAGAACATTCTTCGAGTGGTTCCTCTATCGATTTCTGCTCCAAATAGATTTCCCAACGTCCGTCCGATACCTCATTTTCACTCATTGCCCGCTGACGTAAACGGGTCTGAGTAACGCTGTCGGATGCGACACAATGCAAGAAGTACACGGGCACACGATGCCGCGCCGCAACGGCAGCGAGTTTCTCTCGGTAACGTCTTTGCGCGAAAGTGGCATCTAACAGCACGCTTTGGCCCCGTGAAAGGTTGCGATCGGTTTGATCAAACATCTTATCATAGGTTTTTTCGGTGATTTCAGGGCTATAGACTTCCTGGTTAAACGGCACTC
The DNA here is from genome assembly GCA_025924215.1 of Candidatus Binatia bacterium. Classification (GTDB taxonomy): domain Bacteria; phylum Desulfobacterota; class Binatia; order UBA9968; family UBA9968; genus WHTF01. The sequence continues at coordinate 3,977 of JAICEJ010000379.1, read as the reverse complement.
CCCTGCCGCTCTTCCCCGTCAGCTCTTTGCGCACCACATCCGAGTTGATCGCAGCTATCCCGATTCGCTCACTTAGCTCACGGGCCAAGGTCGACTTACCGCTGCCAGTCAGACCACAAACCACCACCACAAACAGTCTGTATGGGCTCCAGGTCTGTCGTCCGGCGATTGTGAAATATTTTACTGAGGCGGCGCTCGCGCCGGCGCGAAACACTTCGACCTTGGCGCGAATCAACGCGCGGTAACATTTATAGAATGGCAGCAAGACGGTAAGACTGAAATCATTGATGAGATCGCGATATCGCATCAGCAACGCTTCCCCCAAAGGGGCGGCGCCGCGAGCCTCCAAGTCCATCAGCAAAAAGCCAATCTCCGAGGCGAGATCGCACAAACGCAGTTGCGGATCAAATTCTATGCAGTCGAAGATCTGAATTCCTTCCGACGCAAAACAGACATGCTCGCAATGCAAATCGCCGTGCCCGTCGCGGACCCAGCCGTCGGACGCGCGCCGCGAGATCAGTTCCCGGTTTTGCTCGAGGAAGTTGTCGCCGAACGCTTTAATGGCCGCAAAATCGTCGAGGTCGATAGCGTTGCCGATAAGCTGTTCGACGTCTTTCAGATTATCGCGCCATTGCTTTGTCACTGTATCGAAGTGGGCAGCCGCGCCGGCGGGATTCAACTGTTTGGCATGGGCATGAAAGGTAAATAGAACCTGGGCGAGAGAGCGCATCATGTCCGGTGTGACCTGCGCCGACTCCAGCAGCAGCGGTAACATGCGTGCATCCGGTAAACGCCGCATCACCAGGGCGAACTCTAGCGGATTCTCGCTAGCGCCAAGCCGCCATCCTGCTACGTCGCACGCGATCGGCAGCACTCCAAGATACACCGATGGCGCCAACCGTCGATTAAGAGTCAGCTCTTCGTTGATGTAGTAGCGCCGCTTGCCGAGCGTGGTGAAGTCCAAAAAGGAAAATCGTACGGCCTTTTTGATCTTGTAAACCAGCTCACCGGCGAAAAAGAGATGCGAGATGTGGGTTTCTTTGTGGGTTATTTCCGTCGGGCAGTTGGGATAGAAGCTCGGCTTTAACATCGCTGAAATTAGCTCGTTTTGTCGCTTCGGATCCTCGTCCCGAGCATCCGTCTGCTGCGCTCTATCCATACCGCTTCCTCGAGTGTGAACTTCGCAATAGAAATGCCACCGCAATACGAAACCTTCTATCGCAGTTTATCGCATACCTGCGGTATCGTTAAACCTGCAGATGCGGGTTGCAGGCAAGAGCTAAGCAAGACCCAAGGAATTTCGACTTCCTCAATTTTTCGATCGAGCGAAGCGAAGCTGATATCGCGGGCTTTGTCGCGTGCTTGCGGGCTTGGACCGTATGCCTATCAACCAATGCCGATGACGTGTTGCTTGCAAACTGCCGCGCCTCTCCGAGATTGAAGGTGAGAGCTATAGCCGTAGCTCTCGGACCTAAGAAAACTTTGCCGCAGACATCTTGGATTTGCGTGCCAAAACGATAAACTTCGTGTACCATTTTCAGTAGGTGTAAACTGCAGTCGGCAGGTTTAATCATGCAAAAACAATCAGTCCCTTCGAAAACTTCCAACACCAGCGTCGGCGTGCTGGTAGGTGGCGGACCGGCGCCGGGAATCAATGGCGTTATCGGCGCGGTTACCTTGGAAGCGCTCAATCGCGCTCGCAAAGTGATCGGCCTCTACGATGGGTTTCAGTGGTTGATGCGCGGCGACACAACGCGCACCAAAGAACTGCTGAAAGACGAAGTCTCGCGCATTCACTTCCAAGGCGGCTCGATCCTCAATACGTCGCGCGCTAACCCCACCAAGAAGGCGGAGGATGTTGAACGGGTGGTCGCGACCTTGGACCGTTTAGGGATCGGTTACTTAGTGACCATCGGCGGCGACGACACCATGTATGCCGCAAGCCAGGTCGCCAAATATGCCGCCGGACGCATCCGGGTCTGCCATGTTCCCAAGACCATCGACAATGATTTGCCGCTTCCTGGCGAGATACCGACATTTGGCTTCGAAACCGCCCGTCAAGTTGGCAGCGCTCTCGTGCAAAACTTAATGGAAGACTCCCGCACCACCGGCCGCTGGTATTTCGCCGTGGTTATGGGGCGTACAGCCGGGCATCTCGCTCTCGGAATCGGCAAGTCCACCGGCGCAGCCCTGACGATTATTCCGGAGGAATTTCCCGCCACTGTGCATCTCGAAAGCGTCTGCGACATACTCGAAGGCGCGATTTTGAAACGCGCCACGTTGTGGAATCGTTCCGATGGTGTGGCTGTTATCGCCGAAGGTTTGCTCGAGAGAGTCCCGCCTGAGGAGCTGCAAAGCATCCAAGGGGTGCGCATCGCCCACGACAGTTATGGGCACTTGCGCCTGGCCGAGCTTGACCTCGCGTATATATTGAAAACCCTTGTCGAGCATCGCTTCGCCAACCGCGGCTCTTCAATGAGCATCGTGCACAAAAATATCGGTTACGAGCTCCGTTCGGCGGCGCCGATTGCGTTCGACTGTGACTATGTGCGCACCCTTGGCTATGGCGCGGTAGAGTTCCTACTCAATCCTGACGCCAAGATTGCGAGTCTCACCGGCGCTCTCGTGTGTCTGGTGGATGGAGAATTGAAGTATCTCGACTTTACCAGCTTGCAAGATTCCAAAACCGGCAAAACTCGCATTCGTTCGGTCGGAATTAACAAGCCCACCTACAAGGTAGCGCGCGAATACATGATTCGGCTCGAGCACGAGGACTTCGCCGACAGTGAAAAGCTACGACTGCTGGCGCAGGCAGCCTCGTCGAAGGACAAACTTTGCTCGCCTGAGGAGTTCAAAAGCCGATATCAATATCTAACAACGGATCTTCTCGGCAGCGTCTAACGATCATAGCTTAGAGATAAAAGGGGGGATCGATGGCAACTAGGGTCGCAATCAACGGGTTTGGCCGGATCGGTAGATTGGTCTTACGGACAATCCTGCAACGTTACAAAAAAGATTTAGCGGTTGTTGCAGTCAATGACATGGCCGATCTCCATACCAACGCTCACCTGTTTCGCTACGACTCGACCTATGGCATATACCCCGGAACCGTTGAAGCCGGCGAAGGGATGATTCGAATCGACGGTGACAATATCGCAGTTCATAACCAAAAAGATCCGGCGCGGCTTCCCTGGAAGCAGTTAGGGGTGGACATCGTTATCGAATCAACGGGTGTGTTTACCGACGGAGCACAGGTTAAAGCGCATCTGGATGCCGGCGCCAAGAAAGCGATCATCACGGCACCGGCGACGCACGAAGACATCACCGTGGTTCTGGGAGTAAACGACTCACAATATAATCCACGTCAGCATCACATCGTGTCCAACGCCTCGTGCACTACCAATTGCCTGGCGCCGATGGCTAAGGTCCTGCACGATACCTTCGGCGTTGAACGAGGTTTGATGACCACGGTTCATGCCTATACCAACGACCAGCGTATTCTCGACCTAATGCATAAGGATTTGCGCCGGGCACGCGCCGCCGCAACTAACATCGTGCCGACCAGCACCGGCGCGGCAAAAGCCATCGGCTTGGTTATGCCGGAATTGAAAGGCAAGCTGCACGGCCTCTCGCTGCGCGTGCCGACGCCTACCGTATCGGTGGTCGATTTGGTCGTGAACTTAAAAAAGCCGGCGTCTGTGGATAACATCAATAAAGCCTTGAAGAACGCCGCCTCTGGAAAAATGGCCGGATATCTCGCATATTCCGACGAGCCCTTGGTTTCCAGTGATTTTCGTGGTAATTCCGCCTCCTCAATAGTCGACGGTTTATCGACAGTCGTGTTGGAAGAGAAAATGGCTAAAGTGCTTTCCTGGTACGACAACGAATGGGGCTATAGTTGCCGGGTTGCTGACTTAGCGATATTAATGGCGCAAAAGGGTTTATAGGAGGCGATTATGCTTGCTAGAGATATCATG
>JAICEJ010000378.1 GCA_025924215.1 Candidatus Binatia bacterium | reverse complement strand
TTTCGCGGCGAAGCCAGAAATTGGTACAACGAGCCAATCCGCGAACGGCAACGAATGATGCGCGAGCACGGCATGATCGGACGGCATTATGCCGGCCGCGTCAATCAGATTATTTCAGGGTCCATAGGCTTCGACGATTGGGAATGGGGAGTCGATCTGTTCGCCGATGAGCCGCTGGTTTTCAAAAAACTGGTTTACGAGATGCGCTTCGATGAAGCCAGCGCGATTTACGGCCTATTCGGCACGTTCTACATCGGGCTGCGCTTTCCTGCGGATCAATTGAAGAACTTTTTTCATGGCGAAGCGCCTACATTTCGCTAACCCAGTTCGCGTTTGCGACATCGAATGGTTTGACGCTTGACGGCCGGAGGCGCCATGAGATTGCACAACAAAGTCGTGGTTATTACCGGCGCCGCGCACGGTATCGGCAAAGCCTATGCGCGCAGGTTTGCCGAAGAAGGCGCCCAGGTAGTGGTCGCCGATATCGATAGCCAGGGCGCCCGCACAGTCGCCCAAGCGTTGACGGATTCAGGATTCTGCGCGTGGGCGCGAGCTACCGACGTTACAGACTATTTAGATGTCCAAGGTTTGATGCTGGAGACGGCCGAAAAGTTCGGCGGCATCGATGTGCTACTCAACAATGCGGCGATCTACGTCACGCAAAAACTTTGGAAAGGACCGGTCGAAGATCTTGATCTGGCGGAGTGGGACCGAGTTATTGAAGTAAACCTGAAAGGCGTTTTCCTCTGCTGCAAGGCGGCGATCCCAATCATGAAGCGGCAACGCAGCGGCAAGATCATCAACATTGCCTCGGGCACGTTTTTCAGCGGCTCCGGCAACATGCCGCATTACACAACCGCAAAAGGCGGCGTGGTCGCGCTAACACGAGTCATGGCCCGACAACTGGGAGAATGGAACATCAACGTCAATTGCATGACCCCTGGCTCGACCATGAGTGAGGATTCGATCACCGATGATGTGCTCAAGCGGCGCGAGGGCAGTATGGATAAACGCGCTTTCCGTCGCGTCGAAACACCAGCGGACATCGTCGGGACGGCGCTATTTTTGGCTAGTTCCGACAGCGATTTTATTACTGGACAGTTACTGGTAGTGGAAGGTGGCGGCATCATGCATTGAACCGGTGTCTCGATCGGTAATCGACAGTGACCCTGAACCGATTTCAAGCCGACTGACCCATGACACCGTAGACATGTCCGCACTCGCTGCAGAAAACAACGCTGAAGGGCGCAAGAACGAATTGCTTGCCGCGGGATGATCCGGCCCCGCCTTTGCGCGAGACGATGTAATCCGTGCCCAGCGCGGAGCATTGCGGGCATTTAGGTTGCGGTTCCGTTTTGGATTGTGATTCAGCCTTTCCTTTGAAATCGTACGAGTGGTTAAATCCTTGATGAATGTGCTCGCCAAACTGCTCGGCCTGTGGCTTCTCTTCCTGGGGCTCTTCTTCACCGGGTGGGCGTGTCGCCCGATCGTAGATGCTGCGCTTGCTGCTGTCGGATAAAATACCATAAGCCTGTAACACTTGTGTGAATTTTTCCGCCGCCTGTTTATCGTCGGGATTTCGGTCAGGGTGATAGCGAAACGCCATCTTCCGGTATGCCTGTTTGATTTCGGCTTCGCTGGCGTTTCGTTTAAGGCCCAGCAAAGAGTAAAAATCAACTAGATTCTCCAAAATCGCCTCACAAAGATTTTTCTCGCTCGCCGGGTCCTACCACTGCGCGATGGAAGTTTAGCGGCCGTGGCTGGGAAGCTTCGCCGAATGATCAACTTTACGGCGTTGTTTGTACATGCTGACGCACATGTCATAAATGGCACTACCGTCTCGATCGTCCACAATTCGCTCCCCCTCCTTGGTCTCATATTCGACTGAAAAAGAAGGGCTGCGGCCGGGCGCTTCGTTGTTTGAAATGCGGATAAGCCGGGCTTGATTTTTATCGAGGTAGCCGCCAATGGCCCGGAGAATCTGGACAAGGCTAACGAACTCTTTTGTCGGTGAGGATGTTCCGCGCCGCTCCTGGCCGGCGCTATCGAGCTCGAGAATATCCGCCGGCGAATATTGAAGGCTTACCGGCATTGGCGCCGGCGGAGGTTGGTAGCCCGCCAGCACAATGTACCCGGTAGTGTCCGAGATGATATCAAGCGTGCGCAATCCCCGGCTTTCGAGATCTTGACCAATACATCGAAGAGCCGTTGAGTAATTGACGGGATGCAGCCGTGCCAGCCTTCTCATACCTTCCCAAAAATCCTTATGACGGGGTTATGATCGAGACGGGAAATGGTACGAATAGTGTTCGGAAAAATCAACCGAATTCTTGCCCGTCAGGTGGAGTCTCCGCCACCGAATCATCGCACGGTAGGACAAATCCATCTTGGTTCACTCCGCCCATTACTTGCGCGGCCGCGTACTCACTTCCTCTGTTCGCGCAGAGAGTTAGTGATCTCATCGAGCGCTGGTTTCGACAGAGTGTTCTCTACTTGGCTGCCATAGGGCAATGCAAATTCAACCCGATAAACGATCTCTGGCCCCAGCAATTCATAATTAGCGACGCGCAGCAGCCGGCCCTTCTCCCGATCTACATACCCTCCCAGGCTTCGGAGAGTGCCAGGGAGCGACTCAGGGCTGTTCACAGAAAAACGCCGGTGCGTTTCAACTTGCCCATGAAATCTATTTGCTCGAGAATTCTGCTGGTATAACAAAGAGACAGAAGGTTATCTGGCGGCGGCAGATCGCAGTCACATTGAATCCGGTACTCGGATTCATTGACGGTGATATCATAGACCAGCGCGCCATGGCCCTCTAAATCCTGGCCGATGGCGCGCAGAGCCTGCCCATATGTCAACATTAGGATAAGAAGAAGGGATGGCTAAGTTTCCGGCAACTGCGGAAGCGCATCCATCACGCCAATCATGCTGTCGCGCGTGACTAGCCTCGCGAGCTCCGTCTCGCTCAACCCTTCGGTCCCTTTCGGACGCAGTGGCAAAACCAAATAGCGGATATCCGCCGTGCTATCGTGCACCCGCACTTCGACATCGTCGGGGAGTACAAGACCGAATTCACGCATCACGCCACGGGGGTCGTTTACCGAGCGCTGACGATAGTTGAAGCTCTTGTACCAATCGGGCGGGCGGCCCAGAATCGGGCGCGGATAACAGGAGCATAACGTGCAAACCACCATATGGCGAACTTTCTCGGTATTTTCTAAAACGACAAATTCGTTAAGCGCGGTAGCGTCGATTCCGAGCTCGGCGCAAGCCGCTTTAGGGTCGGCAATCAGACGCCCCTTGAACGCCGGGTCGATCCAGGCGCGCGCGACGATTTTCGCGCCATTGGCCGGAGAACGCGCTTCCTGATACTCGATTTGACTTTGAATATCCTTCTCAGTGATGACGCCTTTCTCTAGCAATAAATCCCGGATTGCATAGATTCGCTTAGCCTGCGGGCTGAGTTCATGCCGGGGATGTTCGTGTCCGTGTTCGTCAGCTGATGTGCTCATCCTTCTGTCCTCCGTACGCTGCCGGTTCCAACCAGTGATCGTAAATGTCAACGCACAGTTTGTCTCCCGGCGCTTGCGCCGCTCCCCAGACATCGGCCTGATTGAAGGCAACAAGATAGAGCGTTCGCCTCGGCAATCCGTCGCCTCCGAAGGCAAGCGATTCCGGGTTTAAGAAGTCGCCATAGACTCGCTCCACCCGCCCGGTCTTGCCGCGAATGTAATACGGTGTGCGGATGTGTCCAGGGCGATGCTCGTTCAACACTCGCACGGCATCGCCCGGCCGGAATCTGCCGGTTGCCGGGTGGATCATGGCTCTCCCCACTTTTTCTCGATTTCGACGACCCTCTTGTCGATCTCATCTTTTGTCAGAATCCCTTTTTCGATCAGGATAGTCTCCATACTGGCAATCCAACGCTCGTAATAATTCATCTCGCGGTAGGCGTCGGAATCCATCTCCTCGCGGGCGCGCCGCAGTTCATCGGTTCGCTTGACTCCCCTTGCGCCCAGCGCTTGATTGACCGCGTCTGCCAGAATCTCCCAATCTGAAAGCTCGTGTTGCGATTTCTCGATCGGTCCGGCCCCGGGTAGCCCGCCGATGTCGTGATGTCCTCTTTGCATGACTCTACTCCAATCAACCCTTCAGGCGTTCGGCCAAGGCTTTGTGTTCTTCCTTGATGCCGCTCGGTAGGTGGTCACCGAATTTATCGAAATATTCACCTTGGCTCTTTAAATTCGCTTTCCATGCGTCGCGGTCGACAGTCACTAACTGTTCAAGATCCGATTTAGAAACATTAAGTCCATCGCCGTTGAGGCTCGAAGTCTTGGGAACATAGCCAATCGGCGTCTCATTGGCTTGGCCGCCGCCCTTTGAGCGTTCGATAACCCAGCGCAGTACCCGCAAGTTCTCGCCAAATCCCGGCCAGATAAATTTTCCTTGATCATTGCGTTGAAACCAATTGACGCGAAATATCTTCGGCGGATTGCTGGCTCGCTTCGCGATGGACAGCCAATGGCCCCAATAGTCGCCCATGTTGTAACCACAAAATGGTAACATCGCCATGGGATCGCGCCGCACAACTCCGACCGCGCCTGTGGCCGCAGCGGTAGTTTCCGAGGCTAAAGTGGCTCCGAGGAAAGTGCCGTGTTGCCAATTGAAGGACTGGTAAACCAGAGGGACCACTTTATTGCGGCGCGCGCCAAATAAAATTGCGCTGATCGGCACCCCTTCCGGTTTTTCCCATTCGGGAGAGTACGTTGGACATTGTTTCAGTGACACTGTGAACCGGGAGTTCGGATGCGCCGCCGGGTGACCGCTCTTCGGATCCCAGGCCTTGCCGCGCCAATCAATTGCGTTGGCCGGCACCGGATCATCGTGTCCTTCCCACCACACTGTGCCGTCGGATCGGAGCGCCACATTCGTATATATCGTGTCCCTTTGCACGGTTTTCATCGCGTTCGGATTGGTTTTGGATCCGGTCCCGGGCGCTACGCCAAAGAAGCCGGCTTCAGGATTAATCGCCCACAATCTACCGTCCGAACCGACCCTGAGCCAGGATATATCATCGCCTATCGTGTGGATTTTCCATCCCTTCATACTCGCCGGCGGAACCAACATGGCGAGGTTGGTTTTACCGCATGCGCTCGGGAAAGCCCCGCAGATATAATGAATCTCGCCGTCCGGGCTCTCG
>JAICEJ010000377.1 GCA_025924215.1 Candidatus Binatia bacterium | reverse complement strand
ACGGGCTCATCGCTGTTCTCCAAGCCACAGATCAGTAAAGCGGCGGACCTGCGCGGGAAAGTGGTGGCTCAGGGCGTCCAGGTGCGATTACGGATGTCATGCTGCACTACATTCTGAAGAAGAAACTAAATCTCGACCCCGCTCGCGACGTCAAAATAGTTCCTCTAGGCGACGGGCCTAGCATACTGCCGGCGCTGGAGAAAGGCGTCGTCGATGCCGCGGTGCTCACGACACCGACCCGGTTATTAGCCAATCGCATGGGATTTCGCGAGATGCTCGATTTTGACGAAATGGGAATACCCTACCCGTATGTCGGCGTATCGACTTTGAAAGTAAATGTCAAAAAAAATCCGGAAATCACCGTGAGGCTGGTCAGGACCCTAATGGAAGGGATTCAAATATTCAAAACCAACAAAGAAACCAGCATGGCGGTGATGCGAAAGTATCTGCGCGGCGCAAACGATGATATTCTCGAGGAAACCTATCATTATTTCAGCGCCAAAATTCAGAGGACGCCCTATCCATCCGCCGATGCGGTGCTGACGGCTATCGATATGATGTCGGTGCAGTTTCCGCAAGCAAAAGCGGTGGATGACAATGAGATCATCGATACTTCGTTTGTTAAGCAGAGCGAAAGCGGTATTTCACGGTAGAAAAAGTCAGTTCTTCAGTTCATCTATGACCCACGAGAATTACACACTCTCGCCGACGAAGATAGTAAGAACATAGGATGCCCGACACTCGCCTGACACTGTCCTGCGGTGACTACGACCGTACACGTCCCCTGATTGACCGCACTGTCGCTACACCCGGATTGGATTTAACGGTGATCCCGCTCCCCTCCGCCGAGCGTCACACCCGCTTTGTGCGCAATCTTGAATTCGATGCTTGCGAGTTGCAGATTGCGCAGTATCTCGGACTTAAGAGTCGAGAAGCTCCGATAACCGCGATTCCGGTGTTTCCGCACCGCCGGTTCAATCATAGTTGCGTCATGGTGCGGATGGACTCAGACATTCTCGGACCTGAGGATTTGCGCGGGCGCCGTATCGGCGTGCATGGACATTTCAATCCGATTGCGCTCTGGATTCGCGGTCTGCTGCAACATGAGTTCAACCTGCCGCCCAGCGAGATCCACTGGGTCGCCGATGGCTCGGAGGATGTGCCGGGCTGGTCTCCGCCTTCCTGGCTGCGTATCGAGCGCGCGCCGGCCGGTCGAAAGATGCAAGATTTACTCAAAGCAGGCGAGTTGGACGCGCAAATACTGTCAGACAGTGGAGCCGACGCATCTAACATCAACAAAGTGGTGAGACGGCTGTGGCCCAACTATCGCGAAGTCGAAGTTGACTACTATCGCCGCACCGGCATTTTTCCGATCCGTCACTTGGTCGTCGTCAAGGATGAAGTGCTCGAGCGTGATGGCGAGGTGGCTTCGCAGCTCGTGCGCGCTTTTGAGGACGCCAAGCAGCAGGCCTATAAATACTGGGCCGACCATCGGCGCTCGTCTCTGGCGTGGTTCGGCGCGGAGCAGGAGGAGGAACGCGCGCTCCTCGGTCCGGACCCATGGCCCTATTCGGTGGAGAAGAACCGGTTTGTTATCGAGACGCTGCTCGATTATGCGTTTGAACAAAGGCTCACCGAACGCCGCCTCGACATCAACGAAATTTTCGCGACTGGGACATGACACTGCTGGAGTAATGGAGTATTGAAGTAAGGCAACATCGCTGCGCGTGGCACTCCATTGATCAATCACTCCAACATTTGGAAAGATATAAATGAGCACGTTAGATCAACCTATTTTGATTGCCAATAGCAATTATCACGTCGGACATCAGGTCGCGATCTTCGTCGCCGAGGAGCAGGGTTTTTTCAATCAGGAAGGTCTCAAAGAATACGATTACGATGCGCGAGGCTTGATTCCTGGGCCGCTCGAGCGCGACGGGCTGTCAATGGCGATCAAGAACCACGGGGTGGATATCGCGACCGCCGTCGATGTCGAGGCGGCGATCTACCAGCGTTCGCTGGGCGCCGAAGTCTATATCGCGGGCGGCTGGCGCTACACGCCCTTTCTCAGATGGTATGGAGCGAAGCATGTCACGGACATGAGCAAGCTGCGCGGCGGCCGCATCGGCATGCGCGAGAAGGAAGGCTTGGTGCAGGTCTTTATCACCAATGCGCTCGAGGCAGCGGGTGTAGATCCGGAAAAAGAAGTTGAGTGGGTCTACGATCCTGTCTTCGGGTATCGAAATAACCCCGCTCACATGGAGATGCTGCGCTCGGGAATGATCGAGGCGATCACCTCGCAGCCGCCCTTTTCCGATCAGCTCGAGAGGGAAGGCTATCCAATGATTCTCGATCCTAATACCGTCTTTCCGCGCCGGCCGGGCAAACTCACCGTGGCGACCGGACAGATGATCGAGAAGCGCGCCGACGAGCTGCGCGCCTATTTTCGCGCCATCATCCGCGCCTTCTGGTTTATGCGCGACGTAAAAAATTTCGAATATCTTCGGGATCTCGAGAAAAGGCTTAGAAGAACCAATACCCACAACGAAGACGAGCGCGGTGTCGTGGCCATCGTCACCGCGCCCGATCGGGTCGAAAGCTGGGCTATACCGATCGACGGCGGAATCGCTGCCGCGGCGGTGCAACGAATTGCCGACGAAATGGGAAAGTTCGGTAAACTTTCGCGGCCCATGTCGGCCAAAGACATCGTCCGCGACGATGCCGTCAAGCAAGCTTTTAAAGAAGTCAGCAGCCGCGCCGAGCTGAAAACTGCCTTCGAGATAGCGCTTGCGGCTCAAGAAAAATATGGATTCTAAAAGGAGCGTGCGGGCAAATTGAACATGATGACCTCGAGAATATTTTTATTGTTATTGATGGCGACTCTGAGCCTGGGGTACGCCAGAGAGTCGTCCGCCTTCGATGAAGTCAACCTTCACATCTCGGCCGGCATCAGCGGTAACGCGCTTCTCTATAAGTTTACTCTGGAAAAGGGCTTCTACCGCGAAGAAGGCCTCGACGTTAGGCCCATTCAAGCGGGAATGTTGCCCGGAATTCAGGGTCTGGTCGGCGGCAGCTTTCACTTCAGTCAGATTCTTGGCCAGGGTGCCGGCGCAATTCTCCGCGGCGTGCCGCTCAAGATCGTCATGGTTTTCGATACGCGCCCGCTGAACTGGCTCTTCGCCCGCAAAGAGATCAAGACGGTACAGGAGTTAAAAGGCGGAAAACAGATCGCTGTGTCGAGCTTCGGCGCGGCATTGGACCAGATGACCCGCGACCTGCTGCCCAAGCGCGGCATCGATCCGCAAAAGGATGTGGTTCTCCGCGCAGTCGAACCGACACCGAACCGGCTCGCAGCGCTCATGAGCGGCGCTGTCGATGCGGCGGTGGTCAATCAGATGGATCGGATCATCGCCAAAAAGAACGGCTTCAACGAGTTGCTGTTCTATGGCGACGACCTGGAATTCGTCACCGCCGGCGCTGTTACCACCGAAAGAACGTTGGCCCAGCGACCGGATCTGGTTCATAAATTCCTCCGCGGCACCCTCAGGGGATTTCACTGGCTCAAGAACAACGACAAGGAAGTAGTCGCCCGTATGGTGCCGATCATGAAGGTCTCCGAAGCTGAAGCCACCGACGTTTATAGAGCCTGGTTGCGGGTGATGTCCGCTGACGGCACGATCCCTCGCAGCCTTCAGGAAAAAATGATCGCTTTCCAGAGAAAATCGCTCAAGGTCGAGCGCGACGTCGCTCCCGAAAGTGTTTATGACTTGTCGATCGTAAGGTCGCTTAATGAAGAGATGAGGAAAAGTAAATGAGCCTGTACCAGGTCGATAAACTTCTGTTTGCGCTGTTCAACGATTTGGAGCTGCAAGAAAAATATAAGCAGAACCCCGATGACGTTTTCAAACGCTATGACTTGGAGGAGTTCGAGGTCAAAGCGCTGCGGGAGGTCAATGCCGGGGAGCTTTATCGGATGGGAGCGCATAGCTTTCTGCTCTGGCAATTTTCCCGGCTGATGGATCTGAAGCCGGCTATTTACTTTAAGCAAGTACGAGGAGAATAGATTATGGGTAAGATCGTTCTAGGGCTTGCCGCGCCGCACAATCCCAATATCACATCTCGCCCGGACAAGATGTCCCCCGAAGTTCAGAGCAAGCTCGACTCTGCCTTTGGTCATCTGAAAAAAGGCTTGTCGGAAGCTTCTCCGGACTGCCTGCTGATTTTGACCAGTGATCACGTCACCAATTTTTTCTATAACAACGCGCCGATGTTTTGCCTCGGCGTCTCCGATACCTGCACCGGACCCGCGCCTAAAGAAATGGCAGAGCTGCGCATTCCGCGCGCCACTTTAAAAGTGGACACGACAATGGCCAACGGACTGCTTAACTACGGCATAGAAAACGGCATCGACTTTAGTTATTCGCAAGAGATGATCCTCGACCACGCCTTCATGGTGCCCCTGAGCCTGCTGACGCCGCACATGGATCTGCCGATCGTGCCATTACACATCAACGGCATGCTACCGCCCCGGCCCACCGCCGCACGATGTTTTCGGCTCGGCCAGCAGATCGGAGATTACCTGCGCAACCATTACAAGGGCAACGTCGCAGTGCTGGCTAGCGGCAGCTTTTCCGGAGATATCGGCGGACCCAAGATGGGCTCCATCGACACCGCCCTGGATTTGGAGTTCCTCGACTTGGTAAAGGACGCCAAGGCTCAAGAGATGGTCAACAAAGCCACGGCGGAAACACTCGAACGCGCGGGAGTCGCCAATGAGATTCTGATCTGGATCACGCTACAGGGCATGCTCGGAAAGTTGAAACCTTCTTTCACCGATTACATCTGCGGCAAGGACTGGTCCACGGCCGCAACGCTTGCAACGTGGCAACCAAATATCGGGTAGCAAGTTGGTAAAGCCTCATAGCTGATTTCCCCGGTTCTTCGAAACGCATCCTGTTGAGGGAGCTGTTCTGAGCTCCCAAGAGTGGCGCGATCATTGCCTCGCCCCAATCGTGTTCGTTGATACGTGTTCGTGTTGGTCGGAGTCCTCGATCACGTTTCATCAGCGCGATCACGAATATTCCGTCTTGCTTCTGAGAATCGTTGAGCGGCTTGCAGATAGATTCAGCCCTGCGTGCCAAGATATCGGTACCGACTGCCTTTAAAACCCATACTTCTCAACGACGTAGACGGCGACTTGTT
>JAICEJ010000376.1 GCA_025924215.1 Candidatus Binatia bacterium | reverse complement strand
ATAGGATGTTGCCTTCGGGATCGACGATGCCGACGCAGTAGTCGCGCACCTCGTAGATCATCATGTTGTAGGAAGTTTTGCGCAGCACGGTGGCCATTTCGTTAGCGATATGGGCCAGGCCGTTGCGCACGACTTCAACGGTGATCGGATTAACGGGGCTTTGCGCCATCTAGTTGTTTATCCGTCGTGACCGCGCGCGACGCGGAATGGATCGGCACCGTCGCCTGGCGCAAGGCATAGAGATATTTGATGACGTCCTCGTTGGACATGTACTTATCCATGTCGTAGCGCTCGCGATGGACTATGTCCGCGATCGGCCGGCGCACGCCTTCGCCCGCCGGAACGTCCGGATGACCGATCGGAATGATCAGGTAGAGCTTCAACAGATCGGGGACACCGAGAATGCGCTTGTGCGGCTCTTCGATATGGATCGAGACCCACTCGGAGGTGAGACCCAAAGACGCCACCGCTAAATGAATCAGGAAGGACGCGTTGGCGAGACTGTCTGTCAGATGAGATTGATCTCGGCCAAACGTATGCGCGCCCATCACCGTGCCCCACTGGCGACGGCCATCGCCTAGAACCACGATCACCGCCGGCGCCTGATGCCAATTAGCCTTGGCCTTGTTGAAGCGCAGCGATTCGTGCGGATCGTTTTTCACCTGGTAAGAAGGATGGCGCAAGTTGTACTCTCGCTGCTGCTCCATCCAGAAGATCAAATCCGTGTTGTGTTCGGAATAAGCGTCGCGTAATTGTTTTTTAATCTCGGGATCGGTAACGACGACAAACTCCCAAGGCTGTGAGTTGGCGCCAGACATCGCCCAGCGAGCGACTTCGAGGATCTTGTTAATGGTATCTTCGGGAATCGGATCGGGGCGGAACTTGCGCACACTCATGCGAGTCTTAACCAGCTTGAGTAACATGTCATAGGTTTCACTGTCACGGGTCATTCACTTCCTCCGTTTTACGGCTAAGAACCGGCGCCTGTTGGTCTTTCTCTCACGTTTGACGGGGCAAGCCCGAAAGGCGGGACTCCGCGAAAGCTCTGCCAGCGAACCCTTCACCCGTCCGAAAACCTTTGCCTGCCAAAGCGGACCGCCTAAAATGCTTAGCGGGTTTTCAAAACCTCCTCCAGCACAGACTCGTCGATAAAATCGTTGGGGCTGCGCTTGGAAGCACCCGGATTCTTCGGCTCCAGGGTGGCAAGGAACTCGGTGATGCCCTCCCGCCCGGTGCGCAATGTATCGGAAATACTTTTGGCGAAATAATCATAGGTTTTGATCGCCTCTGTCTTGGAGCCGACGTGAATGTACTTTTCGATCAGCCGCACCGTAACTTCGCGATTGTTTTTCATCATACGCACGCCTTCGAGATATGCGCGCAGATAACGGCGAATGACGTCACGACGTTCCTTGAGGTCGCGTTTGCGGGCGACGATCGACAACTCAGGGTAGCGCATGCCCATGGCGTTCAAGTCGCCCAATCGGGTGTAGCCTTGCGCTTCGGCGACGAACAAGCCGGGTGGCGAAATGATCGTTGCAGAGATGGCGCCGCGCTCCAGCGCCGTCAGGCGGTTGCGCTCGCCGCCTAGCTGCAGGAAGGTCACGTCTTTATCCGGGTTGATGCCGTTCTTGTTGAACGCGAAGCGAAGGCCGATGTCGTTGTTGCCGCCGAAGCTGGCAATACCGACTCTTTTGCCTTTGAGGTCTTGGTAGCTCTTGATCTCCTTCACGGCAATGACGCCGGCAGACATCGAATTCGAACCGGTGCCGATAATTACCACATCAGCCCCACTGAGACTGGCTTGGACGGAAACACCGCCGCTCACGTGAGCGAAATCCAGGCCACCGGATAACAACGCTTGCATGCTCTTCGAACCGCCCGAAATCAAGACCGGATCGACTTCCAGTCCGGCTTTTTTAAATTCGCCCGTATCCAGCGTCACCCAGAAGGGAATGTTGTAACCAGCGATGCCCGGATAGCTCACGGCGATTTTTTGTTGTGCGCTCCCCTGCGTTGCTAGGGCGAGGATTGCGAGCATAAAGCAAACGATCAACGGATGTTTTTTCATAATGTTGCTTGAGCCGAACTCGCGATCTGCGGCGCGATGTTTAGCCTGTTCTCGATTGATCTTTACCGGCAGAGAGAGAATTCATCTATAACCTGCGCCACTAAGTAGCCGCGAAAACCGCAAGAAGAACGCCGCTTTTAATAGCAGATAGAGCGGGAGCAGAGTCGGTCACATGCGGTAGAGGTACTTCCGTGATCTTGGCCTCATCAAATTGTTCGTCGGTGACTCCCTGCAGTTGTTTGTCTCGTTTACAGAGCCATCCTGGGCGAGCTGACTGATTAAGAGCTCATAAATCGCTTCGACCATTTCGCGCGCGGTTTTGGAGCAGTTCGCTATCCTATCAAATTTCGCGCCGCGACTTTGCTGGCACCCGGCGCAGACTCTTAAAAATCACGTACTATGCTCTCTAAAATACATTGTCAAACAAGCGTTTTGCACTCGACGACGGGCTCGTATTCCAACCAACAGGGAACATTTTTCCCCTATTTCCAAATTTTAGATCAAATTTGACTTGCTCTGAAAGTTAGCCGACCACAGCATGATTGCGTTGCGTAGATCGATTGTGATCAAAGAGGAGTCGAAGATTTCTAAATGATTATAATTTTTCAGTTTGATCCCCTGGTTTGCGCTCATGAGTGATTATATTGAGTTGACTCAAACATTTTCTCGCTCGCTTATAGCCGCCGTCTTGTTGGGCACATTCGCTTCTGCTGTTTCACTTGACATAATTACGTTGCCATTAATCCCTGACATTATCGCTTTGCTACAACACACAAGAGTTTTCTCCTTGACTTCTTTCTGTCACTAGTCCTATCTTCAGGCGCCACCAACTTGGGCTGGGTCTAGCGATCTGGTCACATCTTCTGATCTCTTTCCTTCGCCCGGACTGGATCTTTCCAGCCACACGATCATCAATACGGCGAACATAAGAGATTCGTATCATCGAGCATAAGCGAGCTGTGCCAAACTCGATTCCAAAGTAAGCGTAAGGAGGAAGAGATCCATGTCAATTAAACCTAAAAACCTAATTGGACTGCTTCCATCAAGCGGCGCGTCTGGCCTCCCCTGGATCGTTTTTTTCTTCTTGAGTTCGCTCATTATCGGCCTGTTGGGCATCGGTCATCTAGCGGAAGCAAGAATAACGCGGATCGTCATCCAGAACCGTACATCGCCCGCCTTCGGCGGCGCCTCATTCGGCGTTGTCGGGCAATACGAACAGCTCACCGGCGTTGCATTCGGCGAGGTAAATCCGAAAGACCCGCTCAACGCGGTGATCACCGATATCGAGTTGGCACCCCGCAATTCGCGCGGCAATGTGGAGTACTCGATGGATTTTGCGATCACAAAGCCTCTCGACATGAGTCGCGGCAACAAGACGCTCCTCTATGACGTGCCGAATCGCGGAAATATTAGGAGTCCCGAGCTGAACATAGGCGGTAACGCGACTAATGTCGGTGACGGCTTTCTACAGCGTGAAGGGTACACACTCGTAGATAGCGGGTGGGAAGGCGATTTAACGACCGGTCTCCGGATCAGCCTACCTGTCGCCAAGCGGCGTGACGGCCGCGAGATCAGAGGCCGGGTGCGAGCTGAATACATTCTCGGCTCTCCCGCGAATACGCAGGACGTCACCGAACCTCCCGCTTACGAGGCGATCAGCACCAACAACTCCAGATCAACGCTGACCCGGCGCGTCCATCAGAACGATCCGCGAGAGCTCATCCCCAACAGCCAGTGGGCCTTTGCCGACTGCACCTCAGTTCCCTTTCCTGGCGTCCCTGACCCGACGAAGGTATGTCTCCAGGGGGGATTCGATACAAATCATATCTACGAGTTGCTCTACACGGCAAAAAATCCCATGGTGATGGGACTTGGCTTCGCCGCGACCCGCGACTTCATTTCCTTCCTGCGCAGTGGCAACCGCGATCGTCATAGAGATCTGGAAAATCCGCTGGGCGATGGTATCGAGAACGCCATTATGTACGGCTCGTCCCAGAGCGGACGCTGGATCCGCACCTTCATCCAGCTCGGTTTCAACCAGGATGAGCACCGTCGACAGGTGGTCGAAGGAGCAATACCGCATAAGGCCTCAAACCGAGGTGCCTTCAATATTCGCTTCGCACAGCCAACCCGGCTATCGGGGACGCAGCACAGCGAGCAGCAATATCCGGGCGCGGAGTCCCCCCAGACGTGGGACGTAAGCCACGATCCATTCTCAGGCATCACGGCCGGCCAGCTTGAGCGTTGTCGCCGGACTTACACCTGTCCCAAGATCACTCACACCAACACAGACACGGAGTATTGGCAGGCAGTGATGTCTTTGAATACGACCGATTCCACAGGTACGCAGGATCTTGAGATTCCTCCGGAGGTGCGGATCTACGATCTCGCCGGCACGCAGCATGGCGGGGGAAATCCGCTCGCGCAGCCACCGGCGGTGCTGCCGGGTTTCCCGAATGCCTGCCAACTGCGCTCCAACAGCAATCCGTTTATTCATGCTCAGCGGGCATTGCTTGTCGCGCTTCGCGAATGGATCGTCAACGGGACGGAGCCGCCGCCGAGCCTCTACTCGTCGTTGGCCCGCGGCAGTCTGGTGAGGCCGACCGACGTGGTCATCCCGTACATCCCCGCTGTGAACTTCACCCTACCGGGTCTGGTCAACTATAAGTTTTACCTCGACCGTGGACGACGCTTCGATGTGGAAGATATCGCTGGCATTATGGCTGAACCACCGCTTGGCGGCGCCGCTTACAATGTGCTCGTGCCTCAAGTCGATGCCGACGGCAACCCAGTCGATGGCCTGCGAAATACGAACGTGCAGGTTCCGCTTGGCACCTACACGGGCTGGAACATCAGGAAGGCAGGATTCAGCGAGGGAGATTCCTGCGACCTCACGGGGGCTTTTATCCCGTTCTTCAAGACTGAAGCCGAGCGTCATACGGCAGGCGACCCGCGGCTATCGCTGCAGGAGCGGTATCCGACCCATCAAGACTACGTCGGCAAAGTGACCGCTGCAGCGAATGACTTGGTCAGCAAGCGCCTGTTACTTCGCGAGGACGCTGATAGCATTATCGCTGCAGCAAACGCCGCCGCCGTTCCCTAAATGGTTCATGGCCCAACGAAGACGGAGCAGCTTACTATGAGAAGGATT
>JAICEJ010000375.1 GCA_025924215.1 Candidatus Binatia bacterium | reverse complement strand
TGTTTGACAGTGGCGCCGACTCCATTGGCGATGGGCTTCATATGGCCCTTACGCCAGGATTTATCTGGAACATCGGTCCCTATACTTTGCGCGCTATGGCTTCTCGTCAGAGAAGTGAAGACCGTGGCGGCACGCCGGGCCGGAAGAAGGGTGACAGTTGGTTAATCGGTCACGACCTGTTCCTCTGGAGCCCCAAGGGGTTTCTGACAGGCTCTGCCAACACCGCGGGATCGATCTTGGTTGGCACCCATTTCGAGAGGGTTGACATGGAAGTGGGTTGTAACGGTAATACCGGGATCACTTGCGCCAGCGTCGTGGCTGCGGGCGGGAATGCTATGCTGAACCAATTCCATCGCAACAGGATACTCCTGCGCGAAGTGGATGTATGGTACTTTCTGGCGCCGCGCATGAGCATCGGCGCGAGCTGGCTGTGGTACGATGCGTCGAACCTGCGCAACGGGGCCAACCAGGCCGCGCATAATCTCGGAGTATGCGATACGCCGAATGTTACCGCTGCTACGGGATGCCGGAATGGCAAAGGCGGAGACTGGCAAACCCTGTTTCTGAACTGGCGCTATACGTTCTAGGACCGTAACCGCTTTCAACGAAAAGGGGAGTCAGAAATGACTCCCCTTTTTTGTGTCTAAAATGCCGGCGACCACACATCTCAATTGTTTCAAACTGCTTGTAAATCTCGCTACTGGTGTCCATGGTCTCAAGCGCGCCCGGCAGGGGTACCGCCTGCAGATCGTCGACAGAGGCAAGAGAGATCAAAAAATTTATCAAAACATTCGCGATGAAATTTTGGACAACAATCCCGACGTCGATCCCGTTTCCTTTCTTCGTCGAGCCGCTGGATGCGATTGAGATCAGTGCCTGGCCGGCCAAAGCTCAAGGCATCCTAACTGTTGCGACGAAAAAGCCTCCAGTTTGAGCTGCCTCTCCATACGCTTTTTCGAACGAGAAGAGCCGCGGCTTGTACGTGAAGATCCTGAGTGAACTTTAAAGCAGATCGTAAGAAGCCGAGACTTCGCTACCCTTGTTCAATTGTCGAACTAACATTCATCGCCATCGCTATATTCTCGTCTGGTTAAACGTAAACCAGCTCAGATTTCCGGTCCTAGCACAGGTCCGGCGCTTGCCTCGTCATACGTCGCGAAAATTCCTTAGAGTTCATCTTAATCGCTTGACAAGGCATCACAGCGTAAAGTATACGACTAATGGTTTAGAAACTTCGACTTTAGTCTGACAAACGGGGAGGATAGAAAGATGAAAAGCGTGTTTCCGGGAACTGGAGTGATTGCCGGGGCTATGCTGCTGGGTTTGGCGTCGTGTTCAACTCAAGAAGAGCGGGTAGCTAAACCCACGGCAGCGCCCGCGGCACCTGCAACTAAAGCCGAGACGAAGGCCGAAGCCGGAGCCAAGACCGAGGCAAAGGCTGAGGCTAAGGTTAAGGCCGAAAAAGCTAACGGCGATATCGGCCTCATCGATACCGAGAAGAACTATCTGATTCTCGTGACCAAAGAAGGCAAGCTGGTCACGTTGGATTTCGATCAAAAAACCAAAGTGACGCAAGTGACTCCAACCCCGGCTAAGATCGCGGATGTAGGTCTGGGCTCGTCAGCGACGGTCACGTATACAAAACAGAAAGACAAGAATATCGCCAGCGGAGTCGAGTTCAAAGCCGCCAAAGGTGGCGATTAATCATCATGTGAACGAGCTAATGAGGAGGGATTTTATGAGACTTGATTCGAAGAGCATGTTTGGTTTGGGAATTTTCATGGCGCTATTTGTAGCGCTTCCAATAGCGGCCCAGGAAAAGAACGCAGAAAAAGGCAAGACAGAAAAAGCTAAGGCGGAAAAGGTTGCCGGTGATATCGGGCTATTGGATACCGAGAAGAACTATATGATTGTCGTTACAAAAGACGGCAAGTTGGTGACGGTGGACTTCAACGAAAAGACTAAGGTTACACAGCTGGTGCCGAAATCCGCGAAGATGGCGGACATCGGCCTAGGTTCGGCGGCTTCGGTCCAATACACCAAAAAAGGTGACAAGAACTATCTCAACGGTATTGAGTATGTAGTTAAGAAGGGTGGCGATTAGTACCGAGAAAACGGCGGGGTTTCTCGCTTGAATAAGTTCTTGCCCCCAAGTCCAGGTTAGTCACGAGTTCGCGCCCGTTTAATTGTCTAAAAATGTTTCGATTGCGATAGATTTGCTTGTTTCAACCAGGGGGATTGCCAACATAACCGTAGTCCCTAAACCGGGGGATGACTTTACGCTTAGTCGTCCCCCGATCTTTTTTATTCTGTCTCCCATGCCCGACAAACCCAATCGGCTGCGGTTTTTCTGGTTGTCTTGATCGAATCCAACGCCGTTGTCCTTGAGCGAAGCTTCGAGCAGGTCTGGGCCCTGGGTGATATGAATCTCAACCCGAGAGGCATGCGAGTGTTTGGTGACGTTGGTCAATGCCTCTCTTAAGGCGTAATAGACTTCGCGCTCGATGTAATCCGGCATGCACGGGTCCTCCGGTTCGCTCTCGAGGATAACTTCCAATCCCAAGCTTTGTTGCAGGAACTTCAGTTCGTCTCTGAGCTTTTCTATCAGCGTTCCCGGCGTTAACGGCTGGGTCTCTTTGCCGGCCAGAAAATTTCGAATCTCGGTCATTGAATTTCTGGTGAAGTCCTCGACGCCTTCAATATCCCGGCTCAGCTCCTTCTGGGACTCGAGAAGCCGGCTGCGGCAGCTTTCAAGTCTGAGAATGATTGTTGCGAGAGATTGAAGAATGCCGTCGTGGAGTTCGTAGGTGATCCTGCGCCTCTCCTGAACCGCCGCAGCCTTAACCGCTGTTTCGGAAAGCGCCAGTAGCCTTTGGTTTTGCTTCTGCTCAAATTCGCTGACAAAACCAAAGATATACGCCAGCGCAATGAGATACATGCTGCGCACCAGCAATGTGTCTATTGCCATTGGGGTCGCCAAGCTTTCCGCGGCCATACTATAGCGTATCAAGCCATAGAGACTCACCCCGACGAAAGCGACAAAGACGCTTCCTTTAGTTCCCCAGCGAAGACTGGCGGTGAGGACCGGGAAAGAGAAATAGAAAAAAAACGGCGTGCGGGTACCGCCGGTGGAAAACACGATCAAAAAAATAAACATCGAATCAAGGCAGGCGGTAAAGATGCCAATCTTCTTCGAGATTATCGTTCGCCGGCGGGTCAACTCTAGAATAAACAAGCTGTAGAATAAAAAAGATCCCAGGGAAACGACTGAAAGGGTCGGAAACCGCGCCGTGCGCGAAGGGTTAAGCTGTATGACGACTACGGCAACGATGGCGAAAGCCACCCGGAGCCAAGCCAAAAGTTTCTCTCGTTGTAAGAGCCATCCCTCCTCCGGAGTAATGATATCCCTCGGGAAGGGCGTGGCGCGAGACATTGTTTTGAAGCTCGAGATCATTAGCGGCCTCGACCGCTTCTAGTCCAATTGGGTGTGCTAGTCTCACCTGACTGGCCCATCAGCATTAGAGCAGCCTTGAAGCGGTTATTAACTTTCAACTTATCGAAGATATTGGTCAGGTGAGTCTTCACCGTCTTCTCACTAATAAAAATTTTCTTGCCGATCTCCTCATTAGTAAGACCTTCGGCCACCAACCGGAGTATTTCCATTTCTCGTTTAGTAAGACTTCTAATACTCTCATCGAACTGAGTCGGCGCTTCACGGGCAAGTGACTGGCCCAGAGCAATCTCCTCGAAAGTTTCCCATGAGGGTATCTCCTTATCCGTCCAAGAAGCGCCCTGATGCACCGCCTTGATTGCTTGAAGCAAGGTAGTGGAAGGCACGCCCTTTGGAACGAAACCTTTGGCGCCGCCTTTCGCCGCATTCAAAACGCTTTCCTCCTCCGAGAAGGCGGTCAAAATGATTACCCGCGTTGACGGGTATTTAGCGCCGACTTCCAGCAAATTTTGAACAACATCCCCCTTGGGCATTTTCAGGTCCAGGAGCAAGATATCCGGTTTTGTCCGCTCGACGACTTTGATCACATCGTCACCGTTGGCCGCCTCGCCAACGACAAGGATGTCCTTCTCTAGCGAAAGGATCCGTCTGAGTCCATCTCTAAAAAGCGCATGGTCATCAGCAATCACAACTTTGATCGGCATCATTGCAGTTGCTCCTTAGGGAACATTTGCCTACGTCAGCGAAAATACACGAAATAGACTAACATGCCAACGTGGTAATCCTGCTCATGCCGTCCTAAGACTATAGTTTTAATTTGCCGCCCCGCGGGCGGGAACGGCGGGATTAAAACCATACCTATAGCGTATTGAGATGAATCAACGCTCACGATAATTATCGAGTCTATTTTTACCGGTTAAATATGTTCCAGGGAGGCAACAATGAAGGATTTGTTTTCGATCAGTAGTGCTGCGGCGGCGGTGGCGGTGGCTTTTGCTATCTCTTCTTGTTCAACACAAGACGATATGGCTTCCAAGCCCGCGGCACCTGCGGCGCCGCCAGCTAAAGCTGAAGCAAAAGCTGAGTCCAAGGCGAAAGCTGAAACTACTACGGCAAAGGCCGAGTCAAAGGGCGAAGTCAAAGGCGACGCTAAGGCTGAAGCCAAGGCGAAGGCAGAGAAGGCGAGAGGCGATATCGGATTACTCGATACCGAGAAAAATTACCTGATCCTAGTAACCAAAGAAGGTAAGCTGATCACGCTCGATTACGATGCCAAGACGAAAGCGACTCAAATCGATCCTACTCCGGGCAAGATAGCGGATATTGGACTCGGCTCTTCAGCAACAGTCGAATATACCAAGCAAGGCGATAAAAATATCGCCAAAAGCGTGGAATTCACCCCAGCCAAGGGTGGGGATTGAGCCACGGCAACTCTTACGGTGTATGTAATATAGAATTGGAAAGGATCGATTTATGAAGACACAAAACGCAGTGCGGGCTCTAAGTATCCTGTGCACACTCTCATTGGCCTCGCCAATTTTGGCGCAGGAAGGTGAGAAGAAGGCAGAAGGCGCGAAGAAAGCCGAAGGTGAAAAGGCTGAGAAAGCCAAAGCGGAAAAAGTTTCCGGCGATATAGGCTTATTGGATACTGAAAAGAACTATATGATCGTGGTCACCAAGGAAGGCAAGTTGGTCACAGTTGATTTCGACCAGAAGACAAAAGTTACCGAACTAAAGGCTAAGGATGCAAAGATGGCCGATATCGGTTTAGG
>JAICEJ010000374.1 GCA_025924215.1 Candidatus Binatia bacterium | reverse complement strand
TCACATCATGTGGGGTTCGGATTATCCGCATCCGGACAGCACCTGGCCGTTTTCCAAGGATTTTATCGAGAAAGATTCGGCGCATTTGCCGCCGGAGATGAAGCGGAAGGTCATCCGCGAAAACGCCGCAGCGCTCTACGGCGTTTGAAATCGAAAGTGCAACAGTCGACGCATGCGAACATCTCACATCATTGTCGCGCGAGGTCGCTTTGAAACAACACGCGCCATATGACGGTTGAACAGCCGGAAGCATTTGAGAATCTTAAACCGTTTGATCCTTTTGCCCGAAGCTTCAAGCGATTCCGATAATCTGACCTTGAACTTTTGAACAGTTGAACTGTTGATCCTTTCTACTTTTATAGTTGCGCTTGACACCGTTTCCCCAGTCTAGTACCGCTCGGATTGAAAAACCTGCTTTTTTGTAACGGAGGATTTATGGCGAACGATGAGCCGAAAGGCGCAGTTCATTGGATCGATCACTACGTTGTCGGCACCAATGACCTGCCGGTGTGGACTTACTGGGCGCTTAACGCCACGGGCCTTCCTATCAGGCCGATCAACGGCCTGACGACCAACATGCGAAAGAAGAACACGCCGATCTTTTGCTTTATGTGGTGGGAGGGCGGATCGTGCCGCATCGGCGCGTTTCTCCAGCCCGAGGTTTACCCGCCGGCAAAAGAACTGGGCAAGGATCTTCCACGCTGCGGCTTCTACATTCGTCCCGAAGACATCGACCAGCACCTGCGCCGGCTTGATCAGCACAAAATCCCTCACACCGAACCGGTTAAGACAGCGGCCGAGGGGGAGGAAGGCACGGTCATCTATTTCGCCGATCCGGACGGTAATCAGTATGAGTTCTGGGCGCCTGTGCATATGCCGGAAGGCGCCATGGAGATAGCCACTTCAGAGAGAGTCGGCCGTATCAGCCACGCTGTTTACGGCTCGCGTGATTTAGCAAGAACCGCCGCCTTCTTTGAAAAATATTGCGGCATGCAAGTGGAGCGCGGTGCCAGGACTGCCGAGGGCACACTCGTGTTGCGGCTAAGGGCCGGCGCTCGGCTGATTTACAAGCTGGTCGAGCAGGTCGATGAGCGGATCGCCGGACACAGCCCCTGGTGGGACATGCATACCGCGCTGACGGTTCGGGAAGAGGAGTTCTTTCCCAACTACCGGCGCATGTGGGAAGGTTTACCCGAAGAAGAAGGGCCGAAGGAGACGCTCAAAGATTCGCGCGACAAAGAAGATGCTTTTCCGGCCCGGACAGGTTTACACCGCAGCCCAGTGGGCTACAAATGGAAGGAGATCTATCAACGCGGCGATGAGTTTTACGATTGGGACGGCCACGCGTTTCATTTTTTTGGCGGCATACCGCTGAAAGACAACGGTTCGCTAGCGTTATACCAGGGCAAAGAACAGGAAGAATATCTACGCGAGCTTGCTGAGTCTCTAAAGACCCGCGGCCAAGCATAATGATTAACAACCTCGGTCCCTCACCTACGTGACGAGAGATTTATTAATATGAAGGCCACGAAGATCGCGAAGTAAAAAGAATTTTTAACTTCGTAGCTTCGTATTCTTCGTGGTGAGAGACTCATTTCGACCGTAGACTTAATTACCAACTTTAAGAAGCTCGCTTAATCCATAAGGAGACAAATCCCAGTGAAGTCAGAAACTACCAAAGCTCGGCAACCCAAAGACTCCGGCATCGACCGACCGGAGAATCTCGGCAAACCGCAGATGAAATGGGGCAGCGACGTCGTCGCTGAGGTCACGCGCAGGTTGAACCTGAAATATATTGCGCTGGTTCCCGGCGCTAGCTATCGCGGGTTTCACGACAGCATCGTGAACTATCTCGGCAACAGTAATCCCCAGATGGTCATTTGCCTGCACGAGGAGCATGCCGTATCGATTGCCGACGGATACGGCAAGGTCACCGAGGAGCCAATGGCCGTGGCGCTACACGCCAATGTCGGGCTGATGCATGCGGCGATGCCGATCTTCAACGCGTGGTGCGACCGTACGCCGATGATCATCTTCGGCGCCACCGGTCCGGTGGACGCCCATCGGCGCCGGCCCTGGATCGACTGGATTCACACCGCTAAGGATCAAGCATCGATCATTCGCGACTACACTAAATGGGATGATCAACCAGCCTCACCGCAGGCGGCTGTGGAATCGGTGCTAAGGGCGAACCAGATAACGCGGACCCCACCCTATGGCCCGGTCTACATCTGTCTCGATGCCGGGCTGCAGGAGGCGCCGCTTACCGAGGAGCTCGCGGTTCCCGATGCGGCGCGATTCACCGCCCCACCGAGCCCCGCGGTCCCCAAAGGATCCCTGCAGAAGGCGTTGACCGCGATCAAGCAGGCAAAGTTTCCGCTGATTCTCATGGGCCGGGTATCGCGCAAGCAAGCCGACTGGGATAACCGGGTGCGCTTTGCCGAGACGATTGGTGCCGCCGTACTGACCAGCAGCAACGACCCGGCGTCTTTTCCGACTACTCATCCGCTGCACTTGGCTGCGCCGTGCCTGCGCCCGAGCAAAGACGCTACCGCTCTCATTGAAAAGGCAGACCTCGTTATCAGTTTGGATTGGCTCGATCTCGCCGGCGTGTTTCGTCTTAGCCTTGGCAATGCGCAAACCCAGGTTCCCAGCGACAAAACAATCATCCATGTTTCTCTCGATAGCGTTCGCACCAACGGTTGGAGCATGGATCATCAGGCGTTGGCAGCCGTCGATATTCCAATTTTCGCAGAGCCCGATCAGTTCGTCGCGCAGATGCTCGAGGATCTCGACGCCAATAAAACTCCCAAAGCCAAACCCCGAGCGGAGATGAAAGAGATCTCGCACTGGAACGATGCGACTTTATCAAAGTCATCACCGGCGCCGGGGCAGCCAATGACGTTATGGGACATGGCAATGACTATCCGGGAATTCGCCAAAGGAAAACCAGTAACCTTTGCGCGCCTGCCGATCGGCTGGCCCGGCGAAGCCTATGAATTTGACGGGCCCTTGTCGTTTATGGGCAATGACGGCGGTGGCGCCGTCGGTACCGGACCCGGGCACACCATCGGCGCGGCGCTGGCGCTCAAAGATAGTGATCGCATCACCATCGGTGTGATCGGCGATGGCGACTATCTCATGGGAGTCAACGCGCTTTGGACCGCTTCCCATTTCGAGATTCCGGTGATGATCGTGGCCGCCGATAACCGGTCATACTACAATGATGAAATGCATCAGGAGCGGGTTGCGCAAATGCGCGACCGGCCGCCGCAAAATCGCTGGATCGGCCAGCGCATCGATAACCCTCGAGTGGACTTGGTGGCGATGGCGCGGGCTCAAGGCTTCGAAAGCGAAGAGCCGGTGTCGACGCCGGAGGCTCTGTCAGCGGCGCTGAAGCGCGGCGCTGAGATCGTCGCCAACGGCGGGCGCTATTTCATCGATTCGTTGGTGCAGCCGGGGTATGCCGATGCCGGACCGGATCAACGTGCGGCGGTCGGGAAGAAATAGCCGATGACGCCTGCTACCATTCATCATGGCCGAGATCATAAGAGTGTCTTCACAAAGGACCAGCGGTAGAGTCGGAAGCCAAACTTCGGATCTCGCGAAGGCGCAAAGTGCCAAGGCAAGAAAGTTCCGATTTCGAGTCTTGGCGACTTGACGCGAGTAAATCCTTGTTCTGATGAATTACGATTTTTGCGATCGCGGCTCTGCCCGCTGTGTTAGGGCAAACTGAAGAATACTAGGACATGAAAACCACAGAAAAAAACACACCCCGTTTGGCGCTTCTCGCCGGCGTGGATCTTTCTCAAGCCTACCTGGACGCAATCGCCGCCGAGATTGCGGATCTCGACAGAATCGTCGCCGAGCTGGAAGAGTTCGCTCAAGGTACTCCATGGGTTTCGCAGCAACTTCAACCAGCCACGCGTAAGGCTTGATGATGCCTGTCGCTGATATTTGCGAATTGAATCTGACCGAACTTTCCAAGCTTCTTGCGACTCGCGAGCTGTCATCGTCGGAAGCAGTCAACGCGGCTCTGAACCGCTTGGAGTTGTTGGAGAGCAAGCTCAATGCCTTTATCACCGTCACGGGAGAGCAAGCCATCGCCGAAGCGAAGAAAGCCGATGACGAGATCGCTCGCGGGGACTATCGCGGTCCTCTTCACGGGGTACCGGTGACGATCAAAGACTTATTTGCCACGGCGGGAGTGCGCACGACTGCAGGTTCGAAAATCTTGGCTGATTGGCTTCCCGAAACCGACTCAGCGGTAGTTGACCGACTGCGCGCAGCCGGAGCGATCATCATCGGAAAAACAAACCTGGACGAGTTCGGCCACGGCGGGACGTCAACGCTATCCCATTTCGGGCCGGTTCATAATCCCTGGAACATCGAGCATATCGCCGGCGGATCCAGCGGCGGCTCGGCAGCTGCTGTTGCGGCCGGCATCGGCCCGCTCTCCTACGGAACCGAGACCGGCTCGTCAGTGCGCCGACCGGCATCATACTGCGGTATCGTCGGTTTCAAGCCGACCTTCGGCATCATCAGCCGGACCGGTTCGTTTCGCGGCGCCTGGAGCCAGGATCACGTTGGCCTGTTCGCGCGTTCAGTAAAGGATATTACGTTGGGTCTGGATCCGGTGGCCGGTTTCGATGCGCGTGATCCGGCCAGCGTTCACCAAGATACCGCCGCATATACGGCGCGGCTCGACGCCAACCTCAAGCAACTTAAAATCGGCATCCTCCGGCGCTTTCTCGACGGCGTCAATCATGAAGTGAGGCAGGCATTCGACACAGGACTTGAAGTCTTTGCCGGCGCAGGATGCGAGATCGTCGAGTTGGACGTTCCTGAGGTAAGCTACGCGGCGATGACCTCAATGATGACCAGCTCGGCTGAGAGCGCCGGGATTAACCGACGCTGGTTTCGCGAGCGGCATCAGGACTTTGTGCCGCACGTGAGCCGCGGCATCGCCGTGGGAATGACCATCACCGCCTCCGAGTATCTCACCGTACAGCGTGCCCGGCAGCGAATTCGTGAAGCGCTGCGAACGGCTTACCAGCAGGTGGCTATCATCGCCTCGCCGACCACGGCGAGAGCCGCGCCGCTGATAGCGGATGGCGTCAAAGGCAACGGCGATGACACGCGCCACGCCAGCTACAATCATTCTAATCTTCTGCGCTTTCCGAGCATGCTCGGGTTGCCAGGCTGCTCCTTTCCCTGCGGCGTTAACATT
>JAICEJ010000373.1 GCA_025924215.1 Candidatus Binatia bacterium | reverse complement strand
TTCGGGATAAAGTATGGTCTTATGCGAGGGATGAGCGTCGCAGTCCTTGCTCTGGCGATTCTGTTGTTATGGGGCGGAGAGCAACTCGGGTATGTTTTTTCAATGTTCGTTCTGCTGATGGGGCTATTGTTTTTCTTTCTCGGCCGCATCCGAGTACTCGAAACATTAGTCTTTTCAACCGCGGCCTTAGTGTTTACCGCCTTCAGCGCTTTGTTATTTCTTCTATATGGCTCCTGGCAAGCGATCTTTCACGATGTGAGTCAAAGCCTCAATAGTAGCCTCATGTCTGCTGTTGAGATGCATGACAAAATGGGGTTTCCACAGGAAAGCATTGCGGTTCTGAAGGAACGCATTCCCGAGATCGCCGGGACGATTCTCCAGCTGCTCCCGGCGGCAGCTTTCGTCAGTCTCGGTCTAGTAGTGTTATTCAATGTGGTTTTGTTATGCCGTCGATTTCCTGAGAAAAGGCCGCATTGGCTGACGCTCGTCACCCTCCGAGAGTGGAAAGCGCCTGATTTTCTGGTTTGGGGTGTGATCGTTTCTGGCTTCATTATGTTTATCCCCGGATTGGAATCGGTTAAGACGCTCGCAGCCAATCTTCTGTTGGTTTTTGGCGCATGCTACTTCTTCCAGGGACTGGCAATTATCGCGTTTTTTTTCAACAAAAATAATGTGCCCCGATTTGTTCGCGGGGTGGTTTACTTGTTTATTGTTTTCCAGCAGATATTCACATTATTAGTGGTCGGACTTGGGTTATTCGACTTGTGGGTTGATTTTCGCCGGTTGAGAAAGCAGGATTTAAATCCAAGTCAGGCATCGTAAGGGAGGGATATGGAAGTCATCTTAAAAGAAGACGTCGCCAATGTCGGCAAAATCGGTGAAGTGGTGCGTGTTCGTGACGGCTATGCGAGAAATTACCTTCTGCCTCGCGGCCTCGTCTTATTGGCCAATAAGAAAAATCTGAAGACATTCGAGCATCACAAGAAAGTTGTCGCTGATCAAAAACAAAAGATCACAAGGGAGGCGCAGTCGGTGGGACAGAGCATTAGCGCCGTTTCACTGACCATTCGCATGCGAGTCGGCGAGGAAGGAAAGCTCTTCGGTTCGGTGACCAATATCCAGATTGAGAAAGCTTTGAAGGCGCAAGGACTAATTGTCGACCGCCGCAAGATCCAATTGGAAGAGCCGATCAAGGTCGCCGGCAACTATGAGGTGCCCATCCGTATGACCGCCGATCTTACAGTGCCACTGAAGGTATCCGTCATACCGGAAGAATAGGCGGTGTGGGCAACCGAGCTCGAGCTGATACGCGATGACATCGTGCGCGCCTGGTTTTGCCGGTCACATCAATCCCATCTGAGTTGTTGAAATCTTTAGCCGCAACGGTAGTCCGCGACTTTGATTCACGGCTGAAGATGGTGATTTCGACGGCCACAGGCTCTGGACGCGACCTAGATCGCGGCCGGCTTTTGATTTTTCTAGCCGCATTGCTCTGGAGTCTGGCCGGGGTTTTCATCAAGCTCCTCGATATCCACCCATTGACGATTGTTTTCTACCGGAGTTTCTTTGCGTCACTTGTTTTCGTTCCTTTTCTAAAGTTTCCTGAATTTCAGTTCAACGCGCCGATCATCGTTTCAGTGATCAGCTATACGGCCGCAATTACCGCCTTTGTGTCCGCAAATAAGTTGACGACAGCTGCCAATGCCATCGTTCTACAGTACACGGCTCCAGTTCTGGTTTATATGTTTTCTCGTTTGGTGCTGGGCGAAAAGATTTCGAATTCCAATGCCGTGGCATTGGCGGTTAGCATGGTCGGCGTCGGATTTATTTCCTTCGATAACGCCGGCCAGCCCGAGATGTCCGGGGTTCTGCTGGCTCTCTTGAGCGGCGTTCTGTTCGCCATTTACATGGTGAATCTGCAGCGAGTAAAAAAGTTCAGCGCAACTTATCTGACCTGGTTGAACAATCTCGTCTGCGCGCTGCTGGTCTTGCCGTTCGTGAAACAGCCTTTGGCGCTTTCAACCGATCAACTTCTGATCGTGGCGATCATGGGAGCTGTGCAGCTGGGACTCCCCTACTTTCTTTTTTCCAGAGGGCTACAGACAATTTCACTGCAGGAAGCGGCGCTGATCGCACTGATTGAACCCGTACTGAACCCTGTCTGGGTGGCGCTGACCGTTGGTGAAATTCCGTCGTTCGCCACCCTCGTCGGGGGTGCCATGATTCTCGCCGCTCTGGCAGTGCGTTACCTGGGTCCGCTTCTAAGTAGATCACGTTAACCGGTCAAAGTTTTTGACGGAGCTGGCTTAGATCCGAAATCGTTCTGTGGTACGGTTGCTTAACTTTATACTCTAACTCAAGGAGGATGAGATCTATGAATTGGGGAATGGAGAATCGATTAGCTCGAATCATCAAGCCGGCAGACAAGCGGGCGGTTATGCTCGCCGTAGACCATGGTTACTTTCTCGGTCCTACCAGCGGATTGGAAGATCCGCGGCAAACCATTGAACCGCTCATACCGTACGCCGACTCGATCATGTTGACTCGTGGTGTGCTAAGAACGTGCGTCGATCCCAACTTCGACAAGCCTGTTGTTCTCCGGGTTTCCGGCGGCGCTAGCATCCTTAAAGAACTTTCCAACGAAGACATCACGGTTTCAATCGATGATTGCATTCGTCTCAACGTATCGGCGATGGCGCTTTCGATCTTCGTCGGATCGGAGTTCGAGAAGGAGACGCTAGTGAGTCTGGCCAAACTGGTGGATGAGGGAGAGAAGTTTGGCATTCCTGTGCTTGCAGTAACGGCAGTAGGCAAGGACATGGCGCGTGATGTTCGCTACTTAGGCTTGGCCTGCCGCATTGCCGCGGAGCTTGGCGCTCACATCGTCAAAACCTATTATTGTGACGAATTCGAGCAGTTAATCGAGAGCTGCCCCATCCCAGTGATCGTAGCTGGTGGCAAAAAGACGCCAGAGCTTGAAGCTTTGGAACTAACCTACAATTCGGTTAAGGGCGGCGCCGTCGGGGTCGACATGGGGCGAAATATTTTTCAGTCCGATTGCCCGGTGGGGATGATCCAAGCGGTGCGGGCGATCGTACATGACAACGTTTCGGTCAAAGAAGCATACAAGATCTATGAGGGCGCCAAAGGAGGCAGCGCGAAGCGGGCAGCCGGCTAAGTATTTAGGCTCTATGTATCTACGCGTGAAGCGAGCACCAACTCGAGTATTCTCGCGTGTTCTTGGCCAGAAGACCAAGTACTTTTGCTCGGCAAACGATTCGGGCGGCAGCGAGATGTTGGTTGTGATAACCGTATGTCCTCATCAAATAAGTATTTGAACAACTCTAGGCAGGAACCTCGTCGCAGCAGCATGCGAGTGGCCATGTATTACAGTAATCAGGACGTGCGGCTTGAAGAGATGCGCGTCCCGAGGATCGGAGCCGGTGAGTTGCTGGTGCGCATTCGCGCCAGCGGCATTTGCGGCAGCGATCTGATGGAATGGTACCGCATCAAAAAGGCGCCGCTCGTTCTGGGGCACGAGATTACCGGCGACGTCATCGAAGTCGGTGCCGGTGTTGAAAACTTCCGTGTTGGGGATCGAGTCTTCTCCTCGCATCATGTGCCGTGCGGGAAGTGCCGCTATTGTCATGCCGGTCATCAGTCGGTATGCGAAATGCTCCGCACCACACATTTCGAGCCGGGCGGCTTCTCTGAGTTCGTTCGCGTGCCCAGGATCAATGTAGATCTGGGGACGCTTCTTTTACCTGACGAAATAAGCTTTGATGAAGGATCATTTATCGAACCGCTCGCTTGCGTGGTTCGTGCGCAACGATTCGCTCGACTTGCAACCGGCCAAACTGTGCTAGTGATCGGCAGCGGGATTTCGGGTTTGTTGCACATCCAGCTTGCGCGTGCTCGCGGCGCGCATCAAATTATAGCCACCGACGTCAGTGATTTTCGGTTGACGGCAGCGGCACGGTTTGGAGCACATGGCACGATTCACGGTGCCGAGCAGGTTCCGGATCGATTACGTGAGCTGAACGAAGGCCGGTTAGCTGATCTGGTAATCGTCTGCACGGCCGCCATGCCCGCCATTCAACAAGCTATCAAATCCGTGGACCGCGGTGGTACGCTGCTATTTTTTGCGCCAACGGCGGCCGGAGTTGATGTGCCGATACCCTTGTTTGAATTTTGGCGAGATGAAATTTCCATCGTCACTTCGTACGCCGGCAGTGGCGATGATTTGGTTGAGTCGCTGGAACTTATCCGAACTCGTCAAGTGCGGGTTGGAGAGATGATCACGCATCGATTGCCGTTGTCGCAGGCGAGTTTAGGATTTCAACTTACCGCCAGCGGCGCGGAATCGATCAAAGTGATTCTCGATCCTTTGATTTGAAAGGCGCGCGCCTCCGGTTATTTCGTCATCCCTAACTCTTTGCGAGCTTTGTTTAGAAAAGAATAATAGACGACATCGGAAACAGGGATCGGCTTTGTCACCTTGGCGTTTTCGCGGGCGAGGTCAATGAGCACTTGAACGGATTCCGGCCGAACATAGGCGTCCTTGGTTAACACCCGGCTCACGTGCCGGAACATTTCTCCGGCCATTCTTCTATCGTTTATGTTCCATTGCTTCATCAGAATATTGGTCACCGCATCGGTATTATTTCTGTCCCAGATAAACTGCAGGCCGCGTACTGTGGCGCGCACCATTCGATAAACCTCGTCCGGGTTCTCACGGATCCTCTTGTGTGAAGTCCCGAAGCCGTTTTGGGCAAACTCCACAATATCGCCAAGGAAGAGCAGTTCGTTGTAGCCCTTCTCCAGTGCCACGATGTTCTCCGGGACAGAAAGCAGCGAGGCGTCGACGACACCGGACTCGAGAACCGCGAAGCGGCTGGCTGCGTTCCCTGACATCTGCAAAACTGAGACGTCTTTACCAGGCTCAAGTCCAATTTGTTTCAATGCTTGGTTAGCGAGAAGTGTGGCCGAGCCTCCCGGCGAGCTCCCGGCGATTTTTTTTCCCTTCAACTGTTTGACGTCTGTGATATTTTTTTGACCAACGAGAAACAACAGTGGCTTAGAGACCGTGAAGAGCAAAACCTTCATCGGCTGATCCCGAACCGCCGCACCGATAGTGCCGGTCACAGCGCCGTTGTAGTCGACGTCTCCATTCAACACGGCCGTGCTTGCCAGGTTCGCGGGCATAAAGATTATCTCCAGATCGATCCCTTCA
>JAICEJ010000372.1 GCA_025924215.1 Candidatus Binatia bacterium | reverse complement strand
ATTGCCATTGTCCTGCCCTCCTTCGATCATCTGACATGGCAACGGTTGTGCCAATCAACGATGAAGTGTTCGGCCAGGCAAGATGGCATAATACCGAGCTATTTCTTCGAATTTCGGATCGTGGCAAGCGGGATGGAATGCGAAGGGTAACCGATTGATTACTTCGCCGTAGTGCTTAGTTTACTATTGTATCGGCTGTAGGCATTTTAAGACGGATTGACCGAAATTTGCTTGGTAGACGGTTAGACGCTGATAGCCAGCGACTTAAGAAGCCTTAGGAAATATTTCTCGTGCAGTCCAAGGAGCCGCGCCGCGGCGGCGCGATTACCGCGGCAGCGCTCTAGGGCGGCAAGAATCAATTCTTTCCGGTAATCTTCCATGGCGTCACGGTAGGATCGACCCTCGATTGTCGAGCGCACTACTGACGCAACAACTCTCGATGGCAAGTCCTGTACCGTAACGCACGGGCCATGGCCCAGAACGATAGCCCTTTCGATCGCGTTGGCCAGCTCGCGGACGTTGCCGGGCCAGTCATAGGCACAGAGCTGCTTCAGAGCATCGGCGACAATCTCTGTGAAGTTCTTTTTTGCCTCTTTGGCGTAATATTCCACAAAGTGATGAGCCAAAACCGGGATGTCTTCCACTCTTTCTCTCAACGGCGGAAGTGTGATCGGGATGACGTTGATGCGGTGATAGAGATCTTGGCGGAAGCGTCCCTCTTTGACTTCAGTCTCCAAATCGCGATTAGTCGCACAGATGATTCTAACGTCAACGTGAATCGGTCTGACGCCGCCGACGCGATCGAATTCGCGCTCCTGGAGAAATCGTAATAACTTGGTTTGAAGCTCCTGGGACATATCTCCGATTTCGTCGAGGAACACCGTCCCGCCGTTTGCGAGTTCCATCTTGCCTTTTTTCTGTTGGTCGGCCCCTGTAAACGCTCCCTTCTCGTGCCCGAACAGCTCGCTTTCCAAGAGTTCCTTCGACAAGCCTACGCAGTTGATCACCACAAACGGCTGACTCTTTCTATCGCTCCAATTGTGAATCGCGCGTGCAAATATTTCCTTGCCGGTGCCACTTTCCCCCAGCAACAACACTGTGGCCTTGCTGTCAGCAGCCTTGCGCGCGGTCTCAATGGCTTCCGCCATTCTTTTGCTTTGCCCGACGATAAGACGGTGGCGGCTATCGGTTTCTTCCGTGAGTAGCTCCAAGCCGCGCTTCAATCCCTCCCTTTCCAAGGCTTTGCGCACGACGATCTCAAAATGTTTGGCGTCGATCGGCTTGGTAATGAAGTCATAGGCTCCCTGTTTCATCGCGTCGACGGCACTTTCGATGGAACCGTGTGCGCTGATCACAACTACCGGAAATTTCGTTCCTTGCTTGGCTAACTCCTTAAGGACCTCAATACCCCCCATTTTAGGCATCTGGAGATCCAGGAGCATCAGTTCCGGCTCGTGTTTCCTAATCTCTGCTAGGGCTTCAGGGCCATCCGCGACCGCCGCAACCGTGCATTCCATAGCCTCCAGTCGCACGCGCAAGAGCCGACGAGAGGCTCCATCATCGTCGACAATCAGCACTCGCGCTCCAGCCGGAGTTAGCGTAGCGGAATCCACACCTGGTCCTTATTTCAAATGACGACTGATCTCTGCGAGAAATACGGTTTTGTCGATAGGCTTGGTAACGTATCCACTGCAACCGGCGGCGAGCGCCCTCTCCCGGTCTCCCGCCATGGCGTAGGAGGTAACCGCAATCACTGGTATTTTCGCCGTTGCCGGTTCGGCTTTAAGCTTGGTGGTGGCTTCGAGGCCATCCATCTCAGGGAGTTGAATGTCCATCACGATCAGATCGGGTGGGTCCTTGGCGAGAATCTGCAACGCCTCGGCTGCATTGGTTGCTTCAACAACCTCGTAGCCCTGGGACCGCAGCAGAAATCCGGCCAGCCGCCGATTTACGGGGTTGTCTTCGACCAGCAAAATTTTCTTTTCATTCATAAGATTTTTTCCCGCGAAGGCGCAAAGACGCCAAGTATAAAGAAATTTAAACAAACAACCCATTAACAAATCTTCCGAAACTTAGCGCCTTCGCGCCTTTGCGGGAGATAAGCTTTCTGCCTCCCCAATCCAAAATCGAAAATCCAAAATCAATTGGTTGGCAGCGTAAAAAAGAACCGGCTGCCCTTTCCAACCTCGCTCTCCAGCCAAATTGTTCCGCCGTGCATCTCGACGAACTTCTTCGCCAGTGCCAGCCCTAGGCCGGTGCCCTGCGGTTTTCCAGCGTCGCTGCCGGCCTGTTGAAATTCCAGGAAGATTCTTTCTTGATCTTCCGCTGCGATCCCTGGCCCGTTATCACCCACCTCTACGCACACGAAGCCGTTCTTCCCACCTGTCCGGATCCAGACCTTTCCCCCTTCGGGAGTGAACTTGATTGCATTACCGACGAGGTTCAACAGCACCTGCTTAACACGTGCCCCATCCATCGAGAACGGAGCCAAGCGCTCGTCACTGTGAATGCGGAGCTGGATCCCTTTCTTCGTTGCAAGGGACCGCATCGTATTGGCAACGGCTTCCACGACATCCTGCATCAGCGCCCTGTCGATCTGCAATTCCATCTTTCCGGCTTCGATCTTCGCGAGGTCGAGAACTTCATTAATCAGTCCGAGGAGATGCTTCCCGCTGCCCAAGACATCCGTCAGGAACTGCATCCGTTCTTCCTCGCTAACCCGGAGCGCGGGATCCAGCAAAACTTCCGAGAAGCCGATGATCGCGTTGAGCGGCGTGCGCAGCTCGTGCGACATATTGGCGAGAAACTCCGACTTGTGGCGATTTGCGGCTTCGATCTGCCGGCCCTTGTCCTCGATCTCGCTGAATAACCGCGCATTTTCGATGGCCACTTTAGACTGGCTGGCCAGCGCCGTAAGGAGGTTAACTACGCGATCATCGAACGAGCCCGGCGAGCGGCGCAGCAGGACAATACCGCGGGTTACTCCGTTGCCTCTCATGGGAACCGTGAGCACGGAGAGAAAGCCCGCCTTCAGAGTGAAATCCCGAAACGGATGGCCATATGCATTCGTCATGTCGGGAACTTGTATCGGCTGCGCGCGGTCGGCGGCTTGACCAATGGTTGTGTTCCCAAGATCGATCGTCGTTGTTTGAACAGACTCCAAAAACTCTCGGCTCAAGTTGTGGCTCGCCACCACGTCAAACGCATGGCGTACCGGATTGAACTCAAAGATCCCGCAGCCATCCGATTTGGAGAGATTTACCGCA
The DNA here is from genome assembly GCA_025924215.1 of Candidatus Binatia bacterium. Classification (GTDB taxonomy): domain Bacteria; phylum Desulfobacterota; class Binatia; order UBA9968; family UBA9968; genus WHTF01. Next base: position 1,986 of record JAICEJ010000372.1, on the reverse strand, counting down.
TGGCCGGCAACCCTACTCAACACCTCGTGAAGATTCAGAGACGAGCTGACCGCCCGGCTTACTTCACTGAGAGCGCCCACCTCCTCGAGAGAAAGTTGAAGCTCACGGGTGCGCTCCTGGATCTCTTGGAAAAGGCGCACGTTCTCGACGGCGATCACAGCCTGGTCGGCAAAGGTTTTGACGAGCGCAATCTGTTTATCGCTGAACGGGCGCACTTCCCGGCGCCACGTCGTGATCACCCCGATGAGTTTATCCTCGCGAAGCATGGGAACGGATAAGACCGTGCGGACATTTTCCTTTTCGTAAAGCTGACGCGGTTGCGGAGAAAAGGCTCGATCGGACAACAGATCACTGACATGAACTGTTCTGCGGTCTAAAGCAGCCAGCCGAGTCGTGGTCTCGCGGCTTGGGCGTGGTCGGCTGTGTTCGAGATGCTCGGCAAACTCCTGCGTCGTCCCGTGGCTCGCCGCCGTACTAAGGACTTTGCCGTCATACAAGAAAAGTGAGGCGATATTGGCCTCACACAAGCGCGTCGTGTTGGCGACAATCGCTTCGTAAACCCGTTCGAGCGCGATCGGCGAATGCGCGATTACATTCAAAACATCGCTGGTCGCGGTCTGCTGCTCCAGAGCTTCAGTCAGTTCACGGTTCCGCGATTGGAGTTCCTGAAGTAGACGGACGTTCTCAATGGCGATCACCGCCTGGTCGGCGAACGTTGTGACGAGATCAATCTGTCTGGCGGTAAAAGGCCTAGCATCCGTTCTGGCAATGATGATGACACCGATCGGAACACCTTCTCTGAGCAAAGGCACGCCGGTTATCGCTCTGAAGGATTCGATCTGCTCGACATAATGATATTCCGGATCAGCTCTAAGGTCGGGGATGTGAACTATCCGGCCTTCCAGCACAACCCGGCCTGTGACCGTTTCCCGTCCAACGCGCGGGATATTTCGCTTAATGAAGTCCAGCAACTCTGGCGAATGGCCATACGCAGCCCCCAGAGGCAAGTTGTCTCCTTCCACTCTATGGATAGACGCAATTTGTGCCTCGCAAAGCCTGGCAGCGTTCTCGATGAGAGTTTGAAGCACCGGCTCAAGATCAAACGTCGAGCGACTTATGACCTTCAAAACCTCGCTCGTAGCGGTCTGCTGTTCCAATGCTTCGCTAAGATCGCGGTTGCGAGCTTGCAGCTCCTGAAACAGCCGGACATTTTCGATTGCGATCACCGCCTGGTCGGCGAAGGTTTCGAGGAGCTTAATCTGTTTTTCAGAGAAGGGCCGGACCTCCATCCGGCGAATCAGGATCGCGCCGATGGGCACGCCCTCACGGAGCAATGGAGTCGATAGCGTCGCACGTTGACCCGTGGCTTGTTGGAGACCCTTCGCCCCAGCGAATTCGCCATCAACTTCTGCCGCGAGGTCTTCGACGTGAATAGTTCGGCGATCAAGAACGGCGCGACCGGCGACGATGTCACGGCGGATCGGCACGCCCTCTGCTCGTACGCTCGAAGGCACGGTAATGGATCCACGTGAAGCAATTATACGGAGGACATCACCATCGACGCGTAGGATTTGCGAATCGCTGGCCTCACACAGCCGAGCGGCATTTTCTGCGACCACATCCAACACCGGCTGGATATCCGTTGGCGAGCCGGCGATCACGCGCAAAATCTCGCTCGTTGCGGTCTGTTGCTCCAGCGCCTCGCTTAGATCGCGATTTCGGTTTTGTAGTTCCTGCAGCAAACGGGTGTTCTCAATGGCAATAACGGCCTGATCGGCAAAGGTCGTGACCAGATCGATCTGTTTGTCTGTAAAGGGCCGGGCCTCCGAGCGATTGAGTGTGATGACACCCAGCAAGTCGTCTCCCCGGAGCATTGGCACACCCAGGACGGCTCGATACGGTTGCACTTGCCAGGCCTGATAGGTGTATTCCGGGTCCGTCAAGATGTCCGGTATATGAATAGTTTGTCGTTCGAGTGCTGCCCTT
>JAICEJ010000371.1 GCA_025924215.1 Candidatus Binatia bacterium | reverse complement strand
CGAACCGAAAGTAAAGAGCAGCAAACCGATGATGTACATCCATTTGCGACCGAATAGATCTCCGAGCCGGCTCAGGGTGAGCACGAGGCCGATGACGGCAAGGTCGTATACTAAAAGAGCCCACTGGATGAGGGACAGATTGGTTTGAAAAACTTCAGTCAAGGTTGGCAGCGAGACGATCATGGCGCGCGCGTTGATCGCCACCATAAACAGTCCGGTGCAGACCAGAAGCAGTACCAGACGTGGATCCCGCCGGGTTTGGTTAGGGCTGTTTAATCGGCCATGCATCAATTACCCTTGCTGAAGTTTGATTGTCGGCTGCTCCAGACTCAAGAAGGCAGCAAATCTCTCTGACCGAGACGCACACCCGCGTCATCCCGACACAATCCCACCGGCGCAACGAAGCACGCGGGCTTTCCAGCAGTAATGGAAAACAAAAAGAGAGGCAGTCCGGTTGGACCGCCTCTCAGGAAAAAAATGCGACGGATGCGTTAAGAAGATCTGCTCGGTAGGTTTGCTTTTAGTTCCTGCCGAAGTTCCGCTTTGCGACGCTGCCGCTGAACGATCTTTTTGCTCCTGAAGATTTTGCTTGGAGGAGGAACTTCTTTCCGAACCCGCGCTAGCCCCGGCGGGATCTTCTTTGGCGGAGATTTTTTTGTGGCGCTCTTCAATGCAGTGTTCTCTCGGTTTCGGCCACGCTCTCTTCGGTCGGGCTTGAGCCGCCGTGTTCGAAGAGCAGGGCGTCTCCGTCAGCATCGATCCTGACTTTGTCGCCTTCCTGAAATTCTCCTGCCAAAATCTTGACAGCCAAGGGATCTTGAATCAATCGCTGGATTGTCCGTTTCAGCGGCCGCGCCCCATAAACCGGGTCGTATCCCTTTTCGGCGAGCAAATCCTTGGCCTCATCGCTAATCTCCAGCGCCATCTTTCTGTTGGCCAGGTTTTGGCGCAAGCGTTTGAGCTGGATCTCGACGATCGACTTGATCTCCTCGCGGCCCAGGCTGTTGAAGATAATGATTTCGTCGATTCGGTTGAGGAATTCCGGTTTGAACGCGTCACGCAAGGCCGCGGTTACTCGCGCTTCCATTTCTTTCCGGTTGCCGTCCGCGAGATCTTGGATGTACTGGCTGCCCAAGTTCGACGTCATGATGATCACGGTGTTCTTGAAATCAACCGTTCTTCCTTGCCCGTCGGTCATGCGGCCGTCCTCGAGAATCTGCAGCAACGCATTGAAGACTTCAGGATGCGCCTTTTCGATCTCGTCGAACAGCACCACCGAGTAGGGACGGCGGCGCACCGCCTCAGTGAGATAACCGCCCTCTTCATACCCGACGTAGCCCGGAGGAGCGCCGATCAGACGAGAGACCGAGTGCTTCTCCATGAACTCGGACATATCCAAACGCACCATCGCCTGTTCGTCATCGAACAAGAATTCCGCCAGTGCCCGGCACAGCTCGGTTTTGCCGACGCCGGTAGGTCCCAAGAAGATAAACGAACCGATGGGGCGATTCTGGTCCTGCAACCCGGCCCGAGCGCGGCGAACCGCATTGGCGACCGCGTGAATTGCATCGGGCTGGCCAACTACTCTGGCCTTGAGGCGATCTTCCATTTTGAGAAGTTTCTGGATATCGCCTTCGAGCATTTTTGAAACCGGGATACCGGTCCACTTGGCGACAACCTCGGCAACGTCCTCGGCGTCGACTTCCTCCTTGAGCATCTTCTGATCTTTTTGCAGTTCAGCCAGTTGTAGATTTGCTTGTTCCAATTCTTTCTGAAGCTGGGTAAGCGTTCCGTAGCGAAGTTCGGCAGCCCGATTCAAATCACCTTCGCGCTGCGCTTTCTGCTCCTCGACCTTGGTCGCTTCGAGCTTTTCCTTGAGAGATCGAATTCGTTGGATCGATTCCTTCTCGTTTTTCCAATGCGCTTTGAGGCCGTTGGAGGTTTCCTTAAGATTTTGGATCTCGCGCTCGAGCTGCGTCAGTCGCTCTTTGGAAGCCTTGTCTTCTTCGCGTTTGAGCGCCTGCTTTTCGATCTCAAGCTGGAGAATCTTGCGCTCGACTTCATCGATTTCAATGGGCATGCTGTCGATCTCGATGCGCAGTCGAGAGGCCGATTCATCGATCAAATCGATTGCTTTGTCAGGCAAAAAGCGGTCGCTGATGTATCGATGCGATAACGTCGCGGCCGCGATGATTGCTCCGTCGGTGATGCGCACGCCATGATGGACTTCGTATCGCTCCTTGAGCCCGCGCAAAATCGCTATGGTATGCTCCAACGAAGGCTCGCCGACGAACACCGGTTGGAAGCGCCGCTCCAAAGCGGGATCCTTCTCGATTCGTTTACGGTACTCATCCAAGGTCGTGGCGCCGACGCATCGGAGCTCGCCGCGCGCCAGTGCGGGTTTAAGCATGTTCGAAGCGTCCATGGCGCCCTCGGCCGCGCCCGCCCCCACTAAGGTGTGAAGCTCGTCGATGAATAGAATGACTCGGCCGCTGGCATCAGTCACTTCTTTGAGCACCGCTTTGAGACGGTCTTCGAACTCGCCGCGGTACTTCGCACCAGCGACCAGCGCGCCCAAGTCCAGGGCGACCAGGCGCTTGTCTTTGAGTCCCTCGGGCACATCGCCGTTGACGATGCGCAAGGCCAGGCCCTCGACGATAGCCGTCTTGCCGACCCCTGGCTCACCGATCAACACAGGATTATTTTTCGTACGCCTTGAAAGCACCTGGACGACGCGGCGAATTTCATCGTCCCGGCCGATTACCGGATCCAACTTGCCCTTGCGAGCCAGGTCCGTGAGGTCGCGGCTGTACTTCTCCAAAGCTTGGTATTTTTCTTCGGGATTTTGATCGGTAATTCTCTGGCCGCCGCGAATACTGACGAGGCCATTTAGAACGTTCTCGCGGGTGGCGCCGAGCTCCTTAAGAATTTTTCCGGCTTCACCGGAATCTTGAATCATCGCCAGCAACAGGTGCTCGGTCGACACATATTCGTCTTTGAGCGCCTCGGCTTCACTTTCACCGCTTTCAATGACTTTCTTGAGCCGCGGAGTGATATAAGTCTGGGTAGCGCTGCCGGTGACTTGCGGCAGGCGATCGAGAGCCTTTTGCAGTCGCTCGGTCAATGTATTCAGCGGTAAGGACAGCTTTTGCAGCAAAGAGAGAACTACGCCCTCTTTCTGCCCCAGCAAAGCGAACAGCAAGTGCTCGACATCGATAGCCTGATGGTTGCGCTTTTCAGCCAACGCTTGAGCGTGTTGCAAAGCTTCCTGGGATTTTGTGGTTAATTTATCCAGTCGCATTTATTTCTCCTTTAGACCCTGAAAAGCTAATCATCACTTAGGGGGGTGTCAAGAAAAACGACCGGCGCCGCGATCTTGCTCTGGCCGGGTGGAGCTGCTACCGACGATGTTTAGGCAAGGTATAGGAGAAGAAAAATGAAGATTAGCGCCCTAGGCGGATCTGCAAAAGTCGGTTACTTTGATCTGGCGAAAGGCTCAAAGTATTCCAGCAATGTTGTATCGCCCGATTCCTGCGCCGCCACGGGCCGCTCCCCTTCTTGAGTCAAAGCAATGCCTTCGCCGGCGATAATAGCAAACCAGTATTCGCTGGGCTGGATCGGCGTGCCGCGCATTTTTTTTATCGTGAGCCTTCGAGCGAATCCGCCATCTACGGGAATTGTTTTCAGGTGCAAGACGCCGGAAACTAGGAATTCCTCAATCCCAAAGCTAGGGTCGGGGGCTCGGCTAGAATACTGGGCGCTAAATAGGTTCGTAGTATTCAATTGCGACTGCACGAGGTGAATGAAGGAACGGGCCTGATCCTGAACTCGGCTCGGTGAGTCGGAAAAAATCATCGGTGTGACCGGGTCGATAACAAGACGGCTGGCATCGATTCTTTTGGCGTACCCGGCGAGATCCGAAACGATCTTTTGCAGATCCACGCCCTTGTCCTGTGCGGCGCCGGCTCGCCCGCTGAAGTAAGGCGAAGCATCGAGCATCACCAGGCTTTTATCTTGAGTGTAGGATTCGAAATCCCATCCCAGAGATGCCGCGGACTCGATGATTTCAGCAGGTCGTTCATCGACGGTGATGTAAAGTCCCTTCTCTCCCTGCTTGAGACCGCTTAGAAGGAACTGCAGGCAGGCGGTGGTTTTACCCGTTCCAGCGTCGCCGAGGACAACGTAGGAACGGCCTTTGATGAAACCGCCAATCAGTTGCGAATCTAAGCCGGCTATACCTGTGGAAACACGCTGGGGATTCATTGTGATTGTCACCTACGCGATTACGCGATGCGTTAGGCCAGAGGATCGAGGACAAACCCCTGAACTTTGCTAATGTCAAATGTGTGCTGCGCCGGCTTGACGTCGGTGCAGCGCATTTTTTCGATCACCATGCTGCGCCCCAACTTACCGTTCCTCCAGACGATCTCCAGGATAATAGCGCCGGCGACGAGGTATTCCTCGATTCCATGCAGTGTCCGTTCGCCGGTTCGTGGTACGCCATACGAGGTGAGAATATTGGTTGTCTGCATTGAAGTTCGCAGTAGCTTGATCAGCAAGCGGGTCTGATCCTGGATGCGAGTTGTTGTGTCACGCAGCAGAACAAACGGTCCAGCCGGATCCAGCACCAGCCGTTTTGCTCCTAAGCGGTTAACGAAGCCGGCAAGATCACCAATCGCTTTATGAATATCGATCTGTCGCTCTTTTCCCGCGGCCGATGAGGAGCTCAGATAAGTTCCAGCATTGAGGATCGCCAGCTCCTTCGCCTCAATGTATTTCTCTAGGTCCCATCCCAGTGAGGCGGCCTGTTCTATGATGTCCGTCGGACCTTCATCGGCCGCGACGTAGATACCCTTTTCTCCACGCCTCAGGCCTTCCACCAGGAATTGTAGCGCAAAGATCGTCTTCCCGGTTCCAGGCTCGCCGGTAACGAGAACAGAACGGCCCTTGGGAAAACCACCTTCAAGAAGTTGATCCAATCCTGGAATGCCGGTTGTCACTCGTTCGGTCTTTGTCATGGTTGTCCTTCTAGCGGATAAATCTATCGGTAGAGGCAAGTTGCGCCCTGCTTATCGCGATCTCCAGCGTCTCTTCCACGCGCCACTGTTGCGCCACTTGCCAGATTGGTTGGAGGCCGTTTGCGCGATTTCCGCGCCGTTGCCGTCGAGCCGTTCTTGCAGCTTCCACGTATCATCTAACCGCGCCTCTGACTCCCAATTAACACCGAGAACGAATTCCTGAGCTGGACCCGCAGTAGAAGT
>JAICEJ010000370.1 GCA_025924215.1 Candidatus Binatia bacterium | reverse complement strand
GGAAGTAGAGATAAATGATCGCGGACCTTATGTCGGTGATCGGGTCATCGATCTCTCCCGTGCGGCGGCTAACGCCTTGGGCTTTGTCGAGTCAGGTTTAACATTGGTTCGGATTGAACCGTTGTATCAGGAAGCTAGTTCGGAAGAGGCGGGCTGATAATCAACGTCATTTTGTTCGAGAGTGTCGTGGTGTGCTGTTGACGAAACACAAGGGAAAAGGAGAACAAATATGCTAAGCTGGAGTATTACATTTCTAGTCGTCGGTCTGATCGCTGGCCTTCTAGGTCTTTCCGGCATTGCTGGCGCAGCAACTCAGATTGCCTGGATTTTGTTCGTGGTATTCTTGGTTCTGTTTTTAGTGAGCTTGGTCATGGGGAGGCGTTCGCCGCCCGTCTGATCAGATTCAGTTTACTGAGGCGCGGGTTCAGTGGCTATTGGTTTAGCCCCTGGACCCGCTTCGGACCCCTTTGAGGAGTAACACCAGCTCATCAAGATCATCGATCATCTTTTTATATCCTTGCTGATTACACGTGCCTCAATTTGGCTTACTACTTAGATCTCAGATACTACTGCGCGGTGGAAGCGCGTTAAGAATTCATCGTTATTGCGCGATATGCTTGCGCGACGCAGTTTCTTTCTACAGTAACGCTCACGAGTGGCTTTAAGCGAAATCTTCAGCTGAAAGCGAATCGATCGTTTCGATGTAACTACGTGCGATCTCTAGCAGCAGTGTTGAATTCGGGCTTGAGCCCGAATTAGTTGAAGCCGATGACGGCTTTTACCACCCGGTAACTCGCCATTGCTTGAAGCGCGTCGTTTACGTGTTCGAGATCGTAGCGGGCCGTAATCATCGCCTCGAACGGAAATCGATCCCTGCGCGACGCCAAAAAATCGATGGCTTGCAACCAGTGACGCGGTTCAGCGGATCTGACGGTCACTAGCGTCATTTCTTGCGGCAGACGCTCTACCGCGATATTGGCTTTGCCGCCGGCGCCGATATTCAAGTAACGCCCACCGCCACGCAGGAACGTGAGTCCTTCGGGCACCGCCATATTGTTGGCAACCTGGATCACAACATCACCGCCACGGCCCTCGGTATGATCGTGCACCCATTGGCGGCGGTCGTTGGTGTCGGTGACCTCCTCCAAATTCAATACCGCATCCGCGCCCATGCGACGGGTGACTTCCAGACGAGCCGCGGGCGCGCCAATGACCAATACTTTTTTGGCGCCATGATCTTTGGCAACCGCGGTAGCAAAATTGCCTAACGGTCCGCTGCCTTGGATCACCACCGTCTCGTTGCTCTTAATTGCGCCCAACCGGTCAAAGCCATGCATCACGGTGCGATACGCACACGCGGAAGCCGCCGCCGAAGCCGATGAGACCTCTTCAGGCACTTTGATAATCAGACAAGGAGGCGGCACATACATATACTCAGCGCAGCTACCCAGCAGATAGGGATACTGATCGCTGCGGTTATGCCCCCAGGAGGCGCGCCCTGGACAGATGCAAGGCTGCAACGCGACGCTGCAGTAGTAGCAGCTCCCGCAAGCGACATAGCTCCAGACGATGCGATCGCCGCGCTTCACCGGTTGACCTAAAATATCGGTTCGTTCTCCGTTGATTTCTTCGATGTAACCGCAGGGTTCATGGCCGGTGATGATCGGCAAGCTGTCCCCGTCTCCCAGCGGTCCGTGCCAGCGGTGTACGTCCGTGCCGCACAAAGTAGAGGCGGCGATCTTGACCAGCAGCGCTCCGGGTTCAAGGTCAGGAATCGGCACTCGCTCAATCGTCAGTGGTTGATTATGCGCGGTGATAACGGCAGCGCGACAGTCGTTCATGAATATTAACCTCCAGCTTCGTGGGGACAGTTTGTTGATTAGATAAGAAAGTCCCTGCACTACACATATAGAATCCGCCGGTATTCAGTGCCGACTCAGAATAGCTCCGCCGTGTTATTCACGAAACTTCGGGGGTCTCGCTTTAGTAACTCTTTCATCTTATAGCGGGAGCTTGTAGAACCTTTCGGCGTTCTTGTACAGCATTGCGGCTTTGTCTTCCGCAGTGATTTCGTCACTCTCCATCAGCTCGCCAAGATCATGCTTGCAGCTTTCGTTGGTGACCTCATGGGGAAAATCAGAAGAGTAGAGGAATGGCGAATTGCCAACGATCTTGATGGCAAAAGGAAGAGTCAGTTCCTCGGTTTCGATGCCGAGGAAAAAGCGCCCTTCCTGGATTTGTTTTTTAATGTATTTGCTAGGATCGTCTTCTTCTCGTATACCGAATTCAGACGGAGGAATATACTGAAAATGGGTCTCGTGCGATGCATGGAGGCGTTCCAGTAGTAGCAGGAGCCAAGCCACCCCGCCTTCGAGAAAGGCGATGCGCACTCTCGGGAAGCGATCGAAGATACCGTTGTAAACGATATTGGCGCAGTTGAAGGTCAATCCCCACGGATGACCCAACGCATGAACCGGGACATACATATTCATGTGATCCATACCGAAACGATCGTGCGCGCCGCCATGGACGGCAAGACAGCAGCCGAGTCGGTCGGCCTCGGCGTAAATCGGCCAGTACGCCTTGGCGCCTAACGGCTGCGGCAATCCGTTGGAAGGCATCATGGCACCCAACATTCCCAATTCCGTCACCGCGCGGCGCAGCTCTTTGGCGGCTTCTTCCGGATCTTGCATGGGAATGATCGCCATGCCCTTAAACCGCGGATTGTATTTGATGTAGGTTTCGCAAAGCCAATCGTTGTAAGCGCGCGCAGCGGCAACAGCATAGTCCAGACTGACGATCTTGCCGTAAGCCAGAGCCGTGGTCGGGTAAAGCACCGTCCAGTCAATTCCGACATCATCGAGGAAGTCGAGCCACCCTTTGGGTCCAACGTTGGGGCGCTGATCGCGCTGCGGCGGTGTTTCCACGGCGCGGCCGGTATGAAGATGATCCAGAGGCGGAAATACGATGCCTTTGCGGTTGGCGATTTCCCGATAGGGAGTTTCCATATGGGCGATAATTCCCGCATGGTCTTCGATAATATGACCGTCGCCATCAATAATTCTGGTTGCTAGTGAGCTGCTCATGCGTCCTCCTATGGATATACCGATCAGCGCTGTCGAAACAGTAACGTCCAAACCAAAAAGGCTTTCCGAACGACGTGGTCCGTTCGTTCGAAGCTTATATATAAACCGGAGTTAAGATAGGTATCAAGTTCGCGGGCAGATTGTGTTCATCTCACGGAGAGTTGCGCCAATCCCGCTTCGTGCTTCTCAGTTATTTCTAATTCGAAGTTCGCCATCAAAGCGCTCGCTATGACAAGCCGTCCACCAGATTGTCCAGCAACTCTGCTATATCGTCGAGGGAATTCGACCTGGGTGAACCAGCCAGGTGAGGGGTAATAATGACATTTCTAAACTTTATCAGCGGATCATCGGGATCTGCCGGCTCTTCATAAAAGCTATCCATTGCGAAACCGCCCAACCGGCCAGATTCCAGAGCATCCAGTAGAGCGGCGCGGTCGATGAGAGAAGGTTGTGATACATTGATGAGCAGCGCGCCCGGTTTGATGTTCTCAAGCTCGGAGCGTCCGATGATGCCGCGAGTTTCCGCTCCACGGGGAAGATGCAGGCTGATGCAGTCGGATGTTTCGAGAAGCAGTCCCAGGGACGAATAGTTCACCTGATAGCGCTGTTCTTCTGCGGCCACAAGACTATGGCGCTGGTGATAGATGATGCGCATGCCTAGCGCTGATGCCCGTAGCGCGAGCTCGCGGCCGATTTCCCCGAATCCAATGATGCCCAATTGCCGACCAAAAAGGGTTTTGAGTCCGGTGATTCGCGCCCAGTTGCCATTGGGGGTTCGCGTGCGGTCATACTGAGTCGGTGTATAGCCCGCTGCCTTTATCTGCTCGATGCTGATTAAATTGGCGTTCTGATTGAGCTGGCGGGCCAAAGCAAGCATCAGTGCCAGCGCTTGCTCGGCGGTGGAAATATTAGCACGGCGCCGGAGAGTTTTTACCTGAATACCGGCGCTGCTGCACGCGGCTCCATCTATGTTACGAGTAGTTGTGCCATATCTCTGCACTAGCCGCAGGGTGCCGCCTGCTGCGGCAATCTCTTGAGCGCCGACGGGTAACGCTTCGACCACCAGCGCGTTTGCTCCAGGAATATTTGCCAGCAATTCGTCGCAGTCGCGCACAAGCCGGACATCTGCCGGATACAAGTGACCCACATCGGCTCGGACTTGCTTGCACCAACCGCGAAAGTCCGGCAGATCATGGGCGCAGAAATGAGCGAAGGCCTCGAATAGCTCGTAGGGCGCAGTTGGGTCGAGAACGAGCTGGATCACCCGTAGAAACGAATCGTCCTCGACCACGATCACGGGCTTGATTGAAGCAATCATGGTCTGATTCCTTATTTTTAAAAACGTCGCGAACAAATTCTTAGGTGGCCGCGTTGCGGGTTTTTACAGCAAGAAGTGACACATCGATCTCGCGTTCTCCGGCGCTTTGCGATAAGAAATTGGTTTTAGAACGTGCAGCTGTCCTGTAATAAGTTTCATAACGTAACGGTTTTTACTTACAGCCCTAAAACTATCGGAGGAATTATGGCAGAAGAAACAGCTGAGCAGAAGCTCGAGCGGCTCGAGGCAGAAAATCGGGCGCTACGCCAACAGGTGGAGCGAAAGCCCGGTCAGTTGCGGCTGAAGGTCAGCGAAAAAGGCGGCCTATCGCTGTACGGGCTCGGCAGGTTTCCCGTGACCCTGTACAAGGAGCAGTGGGCCAGGCTTCTTGACCATGCCGAAGAGATCCGATCCTTTCTCAAAGACAATGACCAACAGCTAAAAGCTAAACAATAGCCGGTTAAGAAATCAGCTTGCAAGTTGAGAGATCCTCCGAGCCTCACGCTCCGTTTCTTAATCAATCGTCCGCCAAGAGCAGAGTTTAATGTTGGAGGGTAAGATGAGCACCGGTTCGATGCCGATCAACCTTTTTGATTTCGAAGCGATTGCCAAGGAGCGCCTGCCGAAAGGCGAATACGACTATATCGCCGGCGGCGCCACCGACGAGATCAGCGTCGAACGAAATCGCCGCGCCTTCGTATCTTGGGCGCTGCGCCCGCGGGTATTGCGCAATGTGAGCGCGCTTGACCTTTCAACTGCTGTGCTCGGAACCAAGGTGAGCCTGCCGGTGCTGATCGCGCCATGCGGAGGGCACAAAAAGGCTCATCCGGAAGGTGAGTTCGCCACCTATCGCGCCG
>JAICEJ010000369.1 GCA_025924215.1 Candidatus Binatia bacterium | reverse complement strand
CGCCTGGCATTTCCGCGAAGACGCGCCAGTCTGGATCGCGACGAAAAACCAAGCGCACGATTTGCAAATGCAGGAGCGCGAAGAGTTTATCGAGCGCAGAAATTCCAAAGACGCGCGCTCCGCGGCTTACCAAAAAGGAGAGCCGCTCACGCCGACGATTGCGATCGACGGCCCGATGACGCTTTACTTCGGCGGCCTCACGTTTCAAATAACGCCGGAAGCCCGCGCCCACAGCACCGGCGACTTAACAGTCTATATTCCACAAAAACGCGTGATGCTGATGGGCGACCTGCTCGATACCGAGATTCATCCCGGCCAAGGCGAATCTGCCGGCGTATTTTTCTCCAACGTGGCCGGCTGGATTAAAGTCCTGGATAACATCATGGCGCGCAGTCTCGCCGTCGAAACTTACATCCCAGGCCACGGACCAGTTCATATCGGCCGCGGCGTCAAAGATCTTGAAGAGCAGAAACGCTACTTTGTCGTGATGAGAGATGAAGTCGCTAAAATGGCGCAAGCAGGCAAAACTGTCGAGCAGATCGAAAAGGAATTTAAGGTTCCCCAGGAGTTTGCGCATTACAAACGTCCCGAACGGCTGCGGCAGTTTCTCAAACTGTTCTATCATCAATTGGCAGAAACCGGATACTAACAAAAGTGAGAGCTCGACAAGTAAAGGAGCAGCGATGAAGATAAAGATGTTTACCTGTGTATTGGTTCTTTCCCTAGGTTTGGCTTCTTCCGGATCGGCACAAACGGCCAAACCTATGTCGCTAGCGCAACTAGCGGCGTACAACAAACCAGATCGGGAAAAGGTTCTGTATGCCGGCGCCAAAGCCGAAGGCAAAATCACCTGGTACACATCCCTCGCCGGCGGCTCGTACAAAGATCTCGCGGCTGCTTTCGAGAGCCAGTATCCCGGCGTCAAAGTAGAATCCTACCGTGGCACGCGGCAGGAGCTCGGCGCTAGGATTCTCGCTGAGAGCCAGGCCAAGCGCCACATCGTCGATACCATTGAAACCACCATTCCGCTTTTAAAGCTCTTGAAAGACAATAAGCTGATCGCCCCGTATTATTTCTCAACCGAGGCAAAGTACCCCGAACATGTCAAAGAGAAAGACGCTAAAGGGCTAGTGTACTGGGCGATCGATCGCGAGTCTCACATCGGTCTGGCGTATAACAAGAATTCGATACCAGCCAACCTGGTGCCGAAGAACTATGATGGTTTGCTGCGGCCCGAGCTGAAGGGCAAGATCGGCTTCGCCGGCAGCGACACCGGCGTGACCGTAGTCGGAGCGATGCTCAAATTCAAAGGTGAAGAATATTTTAAAAAGTTGAACGAGCAAAATCCCGCGGTTCATAACGTCTCAGGACGAGCGCTTCTCGATATGGTGATCTCCGGCGAGGTCGGAGTATCCCCGACAACCTTCCGCAATCATGCCGAGGTATCCCTCAAAGCCAATGCTCCCATCGAATGGCTTCCCATGGAGATTGTGCCGTCCAACTCGGGATCCACCGCCGTTTCGGCCAATGCGCCGCATCCACACGCCGCCCTGCTTCTGGCCGACTTTATTTTAGGTCCCGGCGGACAAAAAGTGCTTGAGCAATACGAGTACGGCAGCCCAATCAAAGACTATGGATTCAAGCGCTGGTATCCTGAGCAGGGACTCACAACCGAGCAGTATGAGAAACTCGATGAACTGTGGAACAAGAGATTGCGTGCGCTGGCCCGCAGATAGGTTTTGCGGCTTAGGCAAACTCCCTGACAACTCTTGGCGCATGATCACGAGGAATTACTCGCGCCAAGTTGCCGAGAGGCAAAGTTCGGATATAGTTTCTTTGCTTGGCGCCTTTGCGCCTCGGCGCGAGATACTCCGAGGTTGGTTCGAACGCTGCCGCTACTGTGGCTCCGTGGTAATTGTTTAGTTGGCCCTCACTCTGCGGCAGAAAGGTAGCTAGTTTTATTCTGGAGGGAGGCAACATGAACACCGGCTCCTATATCGATGGCAAGTGGTTTCATCCAAAATCCGAGCGGCTGGTACGCAACATCAATCCAGCCGATCTCAACGACGTCATCGCCGAGTTTCCCGCGGCAACATCACAGGATGCGCACCGCGCGATTGAAGCGGCACAAGCGGCTTTTAAAGGCTGGAAGAGGACGCCTGGACCCGAGCGTGGCCGCGTCCTCTGGCGCGCAGCCGATATCGCGCGCCAGCGCGCTGACGAAATCGCCCGCACCCTCACCCGCGAAGAGGGCAAAATTTTGAAAGAAGCCAAAGGCGAAGTGCTGAAGGGTATTTCGCTATTGGAATTCTATGCCGGCGAAGGTTATCGCATGCACGGCAAGACGCTCCCGTCGGAGGCGCGGGATACTTTTACCTACACGGTTCGCAGGCCTTTGGGAGTGGTCGGGCTGATCGCGCCGTGGAACTTTCCTTGGGCTATTCCGGTCTGGAAATCCGCGCCGGCGCTGGTCGCCGGCAATACCGTGATATTCAAGCCGGCCGAGCTGACACCGGCCACCGCAGCGTTGCTCGCCGAGATTTATGAACAAGCCGGCCTGCCGCCGGGTGTTTTCAATATGGTGGTAGGTTCCGGCTCGGTGGTTGGCGAAGCCATTGTCAATTCTCCAACCATTCGCGCCGTATCCTTTACTGGGTCCAATGAAATCGGCGGCGCGCTCTATGTTAAAGCGGCGCAGCGCGGCGCAAAAGTGACCTGTGAGATGGGCGGTAAAAACGCGGTCATCGTCATGGCGGATGCCGATCTGGATAAGGCAGCCGTTGCCATTCACGGCGGCGCCTTCGGTTCCACGGGACAGCGCTGCACGGCAACATCGCGGGTGATCGTCAACCCGGCCATCAAAGACGCGCTCACGGAGCGGCTCATCGAAGCCGCCAAGAAAATCAAAATCGGCTCCGGCTTGGACGAGACCGTCGATATGGGTCCGGCCGTGGATGAGAAGCAGTGGAAAACCGATTTGGACTACATCAAGATCGGTCAGGAAGAAGGCGCTCGCTTGCTCCTGGGCGGCAAAAAGCCCGAGGACCTCGGCACGGGATATTTCGTCGAGCCGACTATATTCGATAACGTCGCACCCGGAATGCGCCTCTTTAAAGAGGAAATCTTCGGACCCGTGCTTTCGGTCTCTACAGCCAACAATCTACAAGAAGCATTGAGTTATGCCAATGGCGTGGAATACGGCCTGACCACTTCCATCTTTACCGAGAACATCGACACGATCATGAACTTCGTCGAAGAAGTCGAAACCGGCATGGTGCACGTCAACGAACCAACCATCGGCGGTGAAGCGCAGCTCCCCTTCGGCGGCACTAAATCCACCGGCGTCGGCGAGCGCGAAATGGCCGAAGAAGGTTTGAACTTCTTCACCGAGCTGAAGACTGTGTTTATCAATTATTCGGGGAAGGCGGAAAGGCTTATGATTCGTTAAAAGAATCATAAGTTCAACAGTTCAACGGTTCAAGTGTTCAAGGTCAGAGGTGGGTGCCTGTATCCATCGTTGCTAATGATGCGAGGAATTCAACTCATCGAGATTTCGGTTATTTGTTGGAACTGATGAACCTTCTGCGGCGGCGTTGAACTATTGAACGGTTGAACCGTTGAACGACGAGTCATTTCTCGTCGATTGGTGCTGTTCCAAGCCAGTGACCCACGTCGACGACGATACCTTCCGGCCCTTGATACTTAACCTCGTAATGCACCTGGCTGCCAAGTTCGACTCGTCCGATCTGGTGCGCGCCGGCTGCCTCGAGCATACGGCTGGCTTCGTCTTCACTTTCAACAGTGAAGCCGATGTGATCGATACCGGCGCGGCCCGGCTCGCCACCCGGTCTGCCGGCCGCCAAGGGAAGCACCGTGATGTTGGTGGTGCCATCGGTAAGATCGACTGCGGTGTTCTTGCGCTTCTGCTTGATGGTCATGCCCATCGCATCTACGAAAAACTTGGCCATCGCGTCGACGTCCTCTGCGCGGTAAGCAATGTGTCGAATTTTAGCCATAATTTCCCCTTTATCGGATCGTTTTTATTTTTCTTGTCGGGCAGCCTGTATTCCTAGTGTACGTGAAGCGAGACGACGGAGCGCAACGAAGCAGGTGCCTTTTTCATCAGGCTGCTAGCCGCCGTAAAAAACTTTGTCGCCCAAATCTTTAAGGGTTAGCGTCGCATCGTCAGGGCGTCCTTCAGGTTGCGCGGCAACCCCGGCATCTTTGACCTCACCGACGAAAATCGAATGATCGCCCTTCTCGATGGTCTCCACCAGTTGGCACTCGACAAATGCCGGAGCATTCTGCAAAATCGGCGCGCCGAGACTTCCCTTGCGGAATGGTTCGCCGCCTATCGTATCGCCTTCGCGTTCGAGCGCTTTGAAAAACGTATAAGCTTGGTTTTTTTGATCCTTGCCAAGAACATTTAAAGCGAATGTTCCCGATTCCTTGATAATCGCATGAGCGCCGGAGTCGGCTTTCACGCCCACCACCACCAGCGGCGGCTCAAAGGCAGTCTGCGTTACCCAGTTGACTGTTGCCGCGGCGATCTTGCCGTCCTTGCCTTCACCAGTCAGAACATAGAGCCCATACGGAATCATTCGCAGCGCGGTCTTCTTGATATCTTTATCCACTATTATTCTCCTTTCGAAATTGTCGCCGTCGCCAAGGAGTGACGACTACTGAAGCGATTCTATGAGAGCGCTGGCCAATGCGCAAGCCGGTAAGGGCTTCACTAGCAGGCTGCTATCTGGCCGATACGCGAAACGCCAGGATCGCGAATAAGTTGCCGTTTAGTTCGAATTCTCCCGCTTCGGTCATTCCCAATCCCTCCACATGCGCCTGCATTGAATGAGGGTTGCTATGCGAGACCAGGGCGACGCCAACCTCGAATTGACCGGCCAAATCTTTGTTTTGGAAATCATACAGCCCGCGCAGCAGGCCGCGGCGGCGGTACTGACGAGCAATGCATACCGGACCGTATATATAGCTGTTGAATGCGCTTAGCGGTTTGCCTTGGAACCAAGCCTGGTCGTAAGACTCGAGCATTTTCTCAACCACCGGCGAGCCATGATCGAATTCGCGCCTGATTCCGCATAAGCAACCGGCAAGGGCATCGTCCATCGTGACGATGGCAATGCCGAGATCGCTCGCAATGGCCGCGACCTGATCCAAACTGAACTCGGCGGAGAGAAAACCTTCCCGGCGCTCCTCTGCCGTGAGGTTCGCAATATAGTTAGCCCGCTGCAGCCGAACGATTTCGGCATAATCTTCCGGCCGGG
>JAICEJ010000368.1 GCA_025924215.1 Candidatus Binatia bacterium | reverse complement strand
GCTGTGTGATTAAAGAACGGGAATACCGATCTGGCATACGGCTAATAAACTATTTAGTGACCGTAATAGTCTCCGAACTGGTTTCGAGATCGGCCGCAAGCTAAGTAGTCTCATTAGAATGTATGTTCAACCACTACGCAAACCATCCGCTGTCGAGCGTACCGGAAGTATTTGCGCTTGCCGTGTCGTCGATTTATCTACTATACGCCGCCTTTTGCTATTCCGATGTCCTTAGCCCCGTGCTCATTTCAGCTTTTTCGGCTTGCTCGCCTGCTGGGTTTTAGTGTTCAATTTTAGATCTTGGCGCTCAACGATTTTACTGGCTTCATCGGATTATCTACTGCTCTATTGATTCGCATCGTCCGCATGAGCAGATCGCAAAAGATCTCTCATTCCTATACGCGCTCTCCTTCTATTACAGTGTTTCGGGGCGCCTGGCTGCCGCCGCGTTTCAAGAGAAGGTTTGCTGGGCTGGTTTGACACATGGCGTTCTAGAATACGCCACGCCCATGATAGTCGTCGCTCTTACCTTGCTTGTTCTGATATCGTTGCGACGGAAGTTTCGGGGGCCGGCTTACGCAGAAAGACGGTTGAAACTTATCTTCCCAGATAAACGACAAGGGTGGTTTTTCTTGAGGAACCTGGCGGGACCCCTCAACAAACGGTCAGATGGAGTTCTAGTTTTCATCTCCACCACTATCGTGAGACTCCCGGGAGCACCGCTGACCCTCAATACGGCGCAGGCTACGATCATTGGGATCAAATTCCCCGCCGTAATAATCAACGAGCTGAAGTCCTCCCGAACAAATACTGTTCACATACGCGTACTTCACGTGCACCACTCCGGGCACCCCCGATTCGGACTTACTGAGCACGACGATTGAATCATCGGCAATATCAGCAAGGTTTAAGGTCTCGAGGGATGTTACGCTGCCGGAATTCTGGGCTAACGATGGCGCCGGCGCAAACAAAATAATGGCGACCAATGCAATCGCTTTAATAAACATAACCTTCCTCCTGTAAATTCGTCCAAACTAACTGGGGTCACCGCCTGAACCCGATCCTATATCAAAGATTGTACACGTCAATTTTTTATCTTCGATTTGTAGCCTAAAAGGTTAAATTGGTATTAAAGTTGTATTTCTTGCTCGCTCGTTGTCGTGACGGTCCGCACAGCGCGCGCTGTAGGGTCCCTACAACTACGACTTTAGGCGTGCTGTGGCGATAGATTGAGGATCGACTGAGTTCGGGGACGCCGATTGATATCGGCCGTTAATCGCGCAAACGGCTGAGCTCGGCTCCCGCCGCCTCGAATTCAAAGAGAGTCGAGGCTTGTGAGGCAACTGCTTGACGAAACATTTCGGCCGCTTCACTTTTCTTCTGCTGCATGAGCCGCTTTTGTCCAAGATAAAAGTAAGCCTGACATCGCTTCTCGGGTTGATCCGAGCTGGTACCGGCGTCGAGAATAACATGCTCCGGTAGCTTACCGATAAGCATGGCAAGGATGGGACCGGGCCAACTCTCGAGATCACCTCTGCGCGCCATTTCAGTTTGCGCCCCCTGAGCCTGGATTCCAGCGCGGGCTTCGGCGACATGCAGTAAGAGCGCAAGATACAAGTTGTCGGGTGCGAATCGGCGAGCCTCAGAGAAATCGGCCGCTGCCGAGGCGAACTCCCCCTGATAAAAGCGCACCATGCCTCGACTGGAATAGCCGTTGCCGTGTTTCGGGTTCAGCCGAATTACTTGGCTATAGTTCTCCACAGCCTTGCCGTAAGCTCCCGTGCGCCTGTATGCATTTCCTCGGTTGTAGTATGCATTCACATGCTCGGGGTTTATACGGATCGCTTCATCGTAGTCTTGAATCGCCAGATTGTCGTGTCCCTGGGCGGCGTATGTAAGGCCCCGATTGGAGTAGGCTTGCGCATGCCTCGGATTTAAGCGGACTACCTGGTCGTAGTTCCGCACAGCTTGGTCGTAATCGCCGCGACGCCGATACGCGTTGCCGCGAGCATACAACGCACCGATGTGATCAGGGTTCAGGCGGATCGCTTCATCATAGTCGTGAATCGCGCGCTCATAATCTTTTTTGCGCGCATAGACGACGCCACGGTTCGAGAAGGCATCGGCATGTCCGGGGTTCAGTCGAATCGCTTCATCATAGTCTTGAATCGCGCGCTCGTAATCTCTTTTGCGCGCATAGGCAGCGCCACGATTCGCGAAGGCATCGGCATATCCGGGGTTTAGCCGGATCGCTTCGTTGTAGTCTTGAATCGCCCGGTCAGATTCTGACTTCTGGTTATAGGCATTCGCGCGCCTGTAGAAGGCCATCGCCATTGCTTTGGGCGGGAGCTTTGCCGACGAAATCGTTTGGCTACAATGCCGTATGACTGCCTCAGGATGAGTGGCCCTATAGCATTTCTGGCCATCGTCGCTCGCGCCCGGTATGCCTACTGCCGGATTGGCATCACCGAACAGCGTGAATATCGTCGTTACGAACAGGACCGAGCGGCGCAGACAATACCGGCCGCGCATTCGTTCCTTACCTCGCGATAAGCGCATCACAAGCGCTTTCGCCCGAGAGTTACATCAAGATACCTGCGGGAATTAAACACTCTTCTTCGTTGCATCATCTACGTCCTTGCCTGAGCCATTGTCACTTCGCTGTTAGCTTCATTAACGACAACCAACCTTCACTCCCAACTCATCGGTCACCGCGTGCTCGACGACCGTGCCCTTGAAGAAATCCAGATTGTTGCGCGTGTGTAGACGCGCGGCGTTGGTAAACGTGAATTCCCGGAAATCCTGCTCGGTCACGAAGCCTTTTTCGATCAGCTCGAACGCTTCAGGCATCACCTGCCTGAAATCGGGCACGTCAAAATGCGTGAAGTCGGAGCTGAACACCGGCCGAAGCCGGACGCCCATGCGCGGATCGAAGGCCCACATCGTTGCGCGATCGTCCGCCTCGCAGCCGAAGTAAAAGTTGTTAGAGAATACCGCGCGCACATCCTCCTTTGAGTTGATTCCTGCGGCTTCAAAATCATCCGCAACATGCTCAGGCCGGCTCAGCTCTTCCAGGCTGCACTCGGGGCGGAATGCGTCCAAGTTGTTCATGATCGCGGCGGCGTTGGCTTTCAGTCTTTGATCGCCATATCGGTCGATCAGCCGGTGCATCTCGGCGGTGCTGGTTGCGCTCGGATACTGCAGCCCATCACGGCGGCGCTTCTCCCAGTGTTCGATTAAGTCGAGACACAACTGACAGGCCCAGCTTACGCCGCCTTCCATGAAGCCGAAATTGAGGGTTGGGTAACGGCGCACGAGGCCACCCAGAAAGACACCGCGGGCGAAGGCGTGATTTGATTCGGCGAAGTGGCCGACATGATTGTAGGTGAAATTGCTGATCGAGGCGCGATCCTGCCAACGGCCGCTGCCGGCGTGTTGGGTTACGGCCACGCCGAGCTCGACGCAGCGCCGCCAGAGCGGCTCATAGTCGTAGGGGCTGTCCAGAGCAATGGTATCGATGTACCAGGCGGCCTTCTGCCGGTCGATTCCCTCCGCTGCGCTTGGGATCGGTCGCTCCTCGTTACCACGCAGCATGATCGCTTTGAAACCTCGCTCTCTGACCGCGTATTCCAACTCCTCAAGAGCTTCGTCCGGCGTATGCGAGGGAATCATCGCTACCGGCGCAAACCTTGCGGCAAATGGCGCGAACATGTCAGCCGTCATCATGTTGTATGCACGGACGGCGGCCCTGTGCAGGTCGTCCTGAGCAATGCCGTTGATGCTGAGCCCGAAGCTCGGATAGATTAAGGCGAAATCGATACCCAATTCGGGCAGACGCTCATTCAACAAAGCCGGCAGCAACGCCGTGGCTTTATCGAGCGTATTGCTGGTCACACCCCACCAGATCGTGCGACGCAGACGTTTGTGCTGCCGTTCCGGCCAGGTCGCTCCGTACCAACTTTGATTGCGCTGCCACAGCCCTCTAATCTGATCAACAGATCCAGCGCCGCCCACCTCGCGGAGGTATTCGAGAAAGATCGGAATCGGCTCCATCCAGTGTCCGTCACCGTCGATCACCGGATGCTTGAGCGCATCATGTATTTCTGCCGCGCGATTCTCCATGGGCACCGCTCCTCTCGCTAGTCTCTTTTCTCTTTAGCGACTAGCTAGTAAGTCGTCAATCGCAATCGCCTGGAACAAAGACGCGTTCCAACCGTTCCACCGCTGCGCTCCGTTCAAATTGCTTCAATCGTTCAATCAAAGACTCTGTTTCGGTGAGTTGGCAAGTCGGATCGACTCTCATCTCTGGAACGATTGCAACCATCTGAACGCAGACCTCGAAACGGTTGGACCTAATGGAACTTTGGAACGTTTGGAACTGCCGCTAAGCAATCTTTTGCCGTTGCCCAGTTTCTGAAGCGCGCGCAATCATATCCAACGTCCGATGACGGTGCACTGCGTGATCGAAGTCGGTCTCGATAGCCGCGCCGGTGCGTATTGCCTCGGCAAACTTGACCCACATCTGGCCCACTTCGTAGGCGGGACCGTCCGTGCGCACGGCTTCGGGCACCCACTTGAATCGCTCCGGCACGGTCAACTCCTGCAGCGCCTTGTCGTCTTTCCGTCCGCCCATAATTTTACGCTGCTGCTCCCCGCCACCCTCGCCGCCGCCGATCATCGCCAGCGTGCCCTCCCTGCCGTAAATCTCCAGCCGATGCCCGCTACCGTGATACGGATGCACGCCGCAGTAGGCATTGACGATGGCGCCCTTTTCGAAGCGGCCGTGAACCGCGATGTTATCGGGTGAGGTGACGTCCACGTATCTTTTGGTGTCAGTCTCGAACCATTGGGGGACCTGCGTACTGACCATCGCCGAGAGTTCGGCCAGTTCGCCGACCACCATGCACATGGCGTCGAACACGTGCCCGAACGTAATAGTCAGCGTGTTCGCGCCCAAGGTGACATCGCGCTGCCAGGTGCGGTCCGCAGGGCGGGTTAACACACCGCTACCCATAAGCGTCATATTCACAGCCAGCACCTGCCCGACGTAATCTTGCTGAATCAACTCGCGCATGTACAGATAAGCGGGCGACGCGCGGCGCTGCAAGCCGACCATGGTGCGAACGTTTTTCCGGCGTGCCAGCGCCGCCAGATCTTCGGCCTCCTTGGTATTCGCGCCGAGCGGCCATTCGCAAAAAACATGCTTGCCCGCTTCAATGGCGCGTTTCGTGAGCTCGTAGTGCGCCGGCACCCGCACCGCGACCGCCACGACTTCGACCTGCGTATC
>JAICEJ010000367.1 GCA_025924215.1 Candidatus Binatia bacterium | reverse complement strand
GGTTCAATGTGAGACACACCGAAAACCTGGAGAAAACGGCGGCCATCATTAACCTTGAACTGTTGAACGCTTGAACATTTGAACCAAACCCATGAAATCATCGGCAAAAGAGGAGAAACCATGCGGCCCGTTACTTGGCGCTCATATGTCGATTGCCGGCGGCGTCGGCAACGCGCTACTGCTCGGCGCGAAAGTTCAATGCGATGCGATTCAGATCTTTACCAAGTCGTCACGGCAGTGGGCCTGTAAGCCTTACACTCAGGAAGAGATTACACACTATCGGGAAAACCAGAAAACAACCGGGATCAAGAAGGTCATCGCCCACGACTCTTACCTATTGAACCTTGGCTCGCCCGACGGCGTGTTGCGGCAGCGTTCCATTTTGGCCTTCATTGATGAGATGGAGCGCTGCGAGACGTTGGGCATTTCGAATCTGATCGCTCATCCCGGTTCCCACGTCGGCTCGGGAGAAGACCAAGGCATTAAGACCATCGCGAGTTCTCTCAATGAAGTTCACCAGGCATGCCCCGGCTACACGGTGAAAGTGACCCTGGAGATCACAGCGGGCCAGGGATCGAATCTCGGCTATCGCTTCGAGCACATCGTCAGAATGTTCGATGCCAGCCGAGAAAGCGAGCGCCTGCGGGTGTGCTTCGATACCGAGCATGCTTTTGCCGCAGGCTACGATATTCGAACAAGAGAGGGCTACGAACGAACATTCACGGAATTCGACGAGACCATTGGTATCGAACGGCTGGCCGCGTTCCATCTCAACGATTCTAAGAAACAATTCAACTCGCGGGTCGACCGGCACGAGCATATCGGCAAAGGCTTCATCGGCGTGGAGGCTTTTCGATTGCTGATGAACGATGAACGATTTTGGGGTGTGCCAATGTGTCTCGAAACACCAAAAGGCCTGGACTTGGCGGAAGACCGCGAAAACTTAGGTTTGCTTCGCAGCCTATTTATCCCCAGTTCGGTTGTTCAAAGCGATACCGTGCTACTGGCGAGCGCGGAGCGAAGGCAACCCAGCGGTCCCTTGTAGAGATCTGCAGTCTCCGCGGTTAGTGCACTGGAGTCCCGGCAGAAGTATCAAACCTGGTCCAACACTATAAAGGCAGTGAAGTTGTTCAACTTCGTGCTACGCTCCTCCAACTAACCGCTCACTACACAGGTAAGTGCTACTGCGCAATCGGATTTATTCTGGCTAACGTGCAGGAAATACTTGCGAAGAACTTTGAGGCAGAAGCTTATACCGAAGGAATACCAACTCCGGGAAAGAAGTACTGCACAACCAAGCCGATCAGATATCCCGCCCCGGCGGCGCCGACCGCCACCAGGAAAAATTCCAGACCACCAAGTGTGAGTGACTTACCCGCGAGTTTCCCCTTAAATGCGCCGACGCCAAAAAGTGTTATGCCACCAAGCAGAGCCGAAATATAAAAAGCCGTGAGGCCCGATGCGATCATGTAAGGAATAATCGGCACGATCGCGCCGACAATAAAGGACAGGCCCATCACCAGCGCAGCCTGAACCGGCTGATTGATTTCAGCACTGCCCAGCCCGAAGACTTTTTCCTGAAAGGTCCGCATGAAGACGTTACGCTCTTGGCTGAGAACCTTCACCATCCGGTAACTCTGTTCCTTGCTTAGACCCTCTTCGCCTAACGCTCTTAGTAGTCCTTCAGCCGCCATATAGGGTTCTCGTTCAGCCAGCGCTTCGGCCTCACGCAACTCCTTGTCGAATATCTCCTTCTGCGCGGCGGACGAGAGATAGGAGCCCGCGGCCATCGAAATCGCGCCCGAAAACATCGCGGTAAATCCCGCTATGATGACCACCAACCGGTTCTCAGTGGCGCCATGAATACCGGCCAAGAGACCCACCGTGCTGATCAGCCCATCTTGTATGCCGAAAACAAATTCACGAATGCGCGCGCGGCTTTCAATAACCTGTTTCTTCTGCTGTATAACTTCCAGGACCATGAGGAATTAGCACCGCTTCAAATCAGAATCTTCATTGTCATAACCAGAAAAGAGCTAGGAGAGCGAGCGCCGATCTGGAGACTCGGAGCCAGCTCAATATTTGTGGTCGAGACCGCCGGTGGGCTCGCCAGGCTTCCATTCCGACGGGCAAAGGCGCTCGGTGCGCAGCGCTTTGAGAACGCGCAGAGTTTCCTCGACGCTGCGCCCGACATTTACGTGGCTAATAACCAGGTAACTCACCTCGCCATTGGGAGTGATGATGAAAGTAGCTCTTAGCGGAACTCCCTCCCTCTCATCGAGAACGCCGTAGGCTCGGCTCAAAGTTTTCTCTTCGTCGCTAAGCAGGGGATAATCGATGCCGCCCAATTCATCCGCCCAGGAACGATGGCTGTCCAGAGAATCAACGCTGACGCCAAGAATTTCGGCCCCTTGAGCGGCAAATTCCTTGGCCAGCTTGCTGAAGCTAACGACCTCGGTTGGACAGATAAAGGTAAAATCGGCGGGGTAAAAAAATAACACGAGCCATTTGCCCTTATAGCGAGATAGGGAATACTCCGAGACTCTGTTTTGGTGCACCCCTTTTAAGGCGAAATCCGGCGCTTTATCGCCGAGCCTCACTAGACTCATTTTTGCTCCTCGCGTCTCACCTGTCTAAGGAATATTCTGCCAAAGCGAAAAGGTATCTTTCTCTCGGCTCGGCTTCGAAATAAACCAACGCTCATCGATCTGTCCTGCTTTCAACACTCCGAAGAAGAAAATCCGCAGCATCTGCTCGATTAATTGAGGCAACGGCAAATCGCGCTTGGCTTGATACCAGGTATAGGTCCAATTCATCATGCCAAAAAGAGAAAAGGTCGCGACCCGCAAGTCCACTCCTTTGCCGCCTTCTTGCTGCTGCCATTCCTCAACCAGATCCATGAGAACCTTTACGTAACGGCGCTTGAGCACCAGAATTTTATCGGCGAACTCGCCGTTCAATGACTCGTCTTCGTGCGCCATCACCTTCATCTCGTGCGTGTTATGCCAGAAAAAACTCAGGTGATTTGCGGCGAAGAGTCCAATGCGAGCGCGCACATCCATCTCCGCGCCGGAAGCTTGTTCCCAGCGTTGTAACAGAGTCAGAAAACAGCGCTCCTGGATCAGGTAAAGGAGCTCCTCCTTGGTCGTAAAGTAATAGTAGAGACCCGCCAAACTCATCTTTGTGGCGCGCGAGATGTCGCGCACCGAGGTGCGATGAAAGCCTTTTTCGGCAAAGATTTTCGCTGACGTTTTGAGGATGTGTTGCAACTTTTCATCGTAGTGACGGGTAGCAGGCTCCAAGCGGCTGGACATAAGGCAACGATACTTGCAAATCGCCGGAGACCTGTCAATTGAGCTGGTACAGATAGCCCCGGAACGCACCCCGGTGCAAACCGCGCCGCGCCGCAGTTCTTCATTATGATTAGCTGGCGAAAACTTCTCAGGGGCACGATGACCTATACGCCTGATAGGGCTTGACGTGCATTAACAGTTGGCTGTTTTCGCAGCTGTTCCAATGGGAGCGGCATGGATCGTTTCTTGAATCGACTTAGGCCATGGTGTATGTCTTAAAGTTCAACCTACTCATGGACTTCGAGAACGTTACCGTTGAAATCGATGGGGTCATTGCCGTTGTAACTTTGAATCGGCCTCAACAGCTCAATTCGCTCTCCTATGATCTGGTCAAAGACTTATCGTTGGCAATGCAGGCCCTGGATGAGGATGAAGCCATTCGAGTTATCATTCTCACCGGTGGAGAAAAAGTATTCGCGGCCGGTGCAGACATCAAGGAGATGGCCGAGCTCGGCCCCTTCGACGAGCGGGTGCAAGGACGTCTTGCCTATCGGGATAAGATCAATAAGATTTCAAAGCCCATCATTGCCGCTGTCAGCGGCTTTGCCTTGGGCGGCGGTTGTGAGTTGGCCATGAGCTGCGATATCATCGTCGCTTCCGAAACAGCGCGCTTCGGTCAACCGGAGGTAAATTTAGCGATCATCCCCGGCAGCGGGGGCACTCAGCGGCTGACTCATTTAATCGGCAAACACCGCGCCATGGAACTGGTGCTCACCGGAGACATCATCGGCGCCGCCGAAGCTGAACGAATCGGCTTGGTCAACCGGGTGATTCCAGTCGAACTGATGCTTGAAGAGGCAAAGAATATCGCCAAGAAGATCGCCGCTAAGCCAATATTGGCGATCAAAGCAGCGAAAGAGGCCGTGCTCAAAGCGGCCAACACTGCGCTCGACGAAGGCCTCGATTTCGAACGGAAATCCTTTTATATGCTGCTCGCATCCGAAGACCGCAAAGAAGGCATGAAGGCGTTTCTGGAAAAGCGCAAACCCCAATACAAAGGCAGATAAGGCGACTCACCTCTGTTGGCTTACGAAACGATCATTTACGAAAAGGAAAGCGGCGTTGCGACGATTACGCTCAATCGTCCCCAGGCGCTCAATGCGTTCGTGCCGCAAATGAATCAGGAAATCATGGACGCGCTCAAAAGCGGCGAGCGCGACCAAGACGTGCGTTGTTTCTTGATCACTGGAGCTGGCCGTGCTTTCTGCGCTGGACAAGATCTGAAGGGACGAACCCCGGAGCAGAAGGGATCGCTGGGCGCTTCGTTGCGGGAAAAATATAATCCGATGATCCGGCAAATCCGGCACATGGAAAAGATCGTCATTGCCGCGGTCAACGGGGTGGCGGCCGGAGCGGGTTGCAACTTTGCTTTGGCCTGCGACCTGCGCGTCGCTTCGGAAGAGGCGAAATTTATTCAATCCTTCGTGCGCGTCGGCCTGGCGCCGGATTCCGGCGGCAGCTTCATCCTGCCGCAGTTGGTCGGCCTTAGCAAAGCCATGGAGCTACTGCTTCTGGGCGAGACAGTCGATGCTCACGAGGCCCAACGGATCGGGCTGGTAGCCAAAGTATTTCCGACCGCTGAGTTTGCCGATTCAGCCAGGAAATTAGCTGCGAGAGTCGCCGCCGCGCCGCGCGGCATCGGCCTGATCAAAAGAGCGGTGAATCACGCCAATTTGCCAACTCTTGAAGCCGATCTCGAGTATGAAGCCTGCTTGCAGGAAATCGCCGGGCGAAGCTCCGACTACGATGAAGGCGTACGCGCGTTCTTAGAGAAACGCGCGCCGACGTTTACGGGAAAATAAATCTTTTGTGGCCGTGTGAGCGGTTCCAAGCCGCACCAGAATTATCAAAGCTTATGACCAATCCAACAGAAAAGATCGCCGTGCTCGGCGCCGGGACTATGGGGGCCGGGATCGCACAGGTCGCGGCGCAAGCAGGATTCGACACTCTGCT
>JAICEJ010000366.1 GCA_025924215.1 Candidatus Binatia bacterium | reverse complement strand
TTCAACAGTACCGTCTTGCCACAACCACTGGTTCCGACGATGGTGGTGATTTTTCCCGTGGCGAACTCGAGGTTCACACCCTTGAGAACCTTTTGCCGGCCAAAGCTTTTCTGTAAATTGACGACCTTTATCATCGGGCTACAACATGATTGACGTAAGAAAATAATCCCAAACCAGGATGAGGACGAAAGAAAGAACCACCGACTCGGTGGTAGCCTGGCTCACTCCGGTCGCCATAGGTGGAGCATGAAATCCTTTGTAGCAGCAGATCCAGGTAATGATCAGACCAAAACAGACCGATTTGATCATTCCGCTGTAAACGTCGTGAAAAACCACACTGTTTTCCATGCCGGAAAAAAAACTGCCCGAGCTGACACCGAGGATTCCGACACCGACGGCATACGAGCCGAAGATTCCGATGACATTGAAAATCGCCGTGAGCATCGGCATGGCGATTAGGCTGGCGACGATGCGCGGAGTAACTAGATACTTGATCGGATTGATCGCCATGGAATAAAGAGCATCGATCTGCTCGGTGGCACGCATGGTGCCCAACTCCGCGGCCATCGCGGAGCCGGTTCTTCCGGTGACCATGAATGCTGAGAGAACGGGGCCGAGCTCGCGTAATAAACTTAGTGCGGTGGCGGAGCCGAGCCAGCTCTCGGCGTTGAACTGCCTCAAGCTGTAGTAGCCTTGAAAGCCCATCACCATGCCGGTAAAAAACCCTGATAGAGAGACGACTGAAAGAGAATCCACGCCAATGGTCTTGATGTGGTAAACGATCAGACGAAGTTTTGCCGGCGCGCGAAAGGCTTGCAGGATGGCTGAGATGAGAAAGAGAAACATTTTTCCCATCCCGGCAATCTGATCGATGGCATAACGGCCGATTCGGCCTAGGAACGGAACCATGCTTGTGTTGAGGAAGAACGATGCTAGTGGATTGAGACTAAATATAGAAGTCTGCTGCGCTTTGCAAGCATGAAAAAGATTTTTGGTATGAGCGAGCTAGATGCTGCGCGGCTCGGCCGATTCTCTGCTGCGGCGTTTTCATCGGCGGCTCCGGCAAGTGATGAGACACTGGATGCGCTTTTCGGGGGCGCTCTGCAGCTATATCAGAAGAAGCAGGGTTATCGATTTTCCATCGATTCCATTCTATTGGCCGATTTCGTGACAATTCGATCCGGAAATAAAGTGATCGACTTGGGCACTGGTAACGGAGTGGTGCCGCTGATCTTGGCCTACCGTTATCCATCGATCTTGGTTACAGGAGTTGAGATTCAGCGGCAGATGGCAGATCGCGCGGCGCGAAACATTCGCCTCAATGGCTACGAAGATCGTATCGTGATCGCGCAAATCGATATTGCAATGACTGGGGAGCGCTTCAAACCTGAAAGCTTCGACGTGGTCGTCTGTAATCCCCCTTACCGGCAAGCCAGTAGCGGCCGTTTGAGCTTTTCTTGCGAAAAGCAAATTGCTCGTCATGAAATCAAAGGCAGTCTCGATGGTTTTGTCAGGGCCGCAGCGTTCTTGGCAAAGAATAAAGGCTGCTTTGCGTGTATCCATTTGGGAGATCGCACAGTCGATTTAGTGAGTACGATGCGAAGTGCCGGGCTTGAACCGAAGCGCTTGCGAAGCGTTCATGCTTTTTCGGATGTCAAGGCATCGATGGTTCTGGTCGAAGCCGTTAAGGGCGGGCGAAAAGGCGTCGATATCCTGCCGCCGTTAATCCTCTATGATTCCGCCAAGAATTATAGCGCGGAGTTGAACGCGATAGCGGCCGGGCGTAAAAGTTCTTTCTAGCGTGGATCAGCCTGTGGCTGTGAATCAAACGGTCGGCAGTTGCGCGTCTGCTGCTTAGCCTTGCCCGCGCCGGCGCGAATAACTCTTTAGCAGTTTCTTAAAGGCTTGACGTAACTCGGGGTCGGACACCGACTCGAGAAATTGCTCGTCAATTTTCGGCTCCTCATCGATGGCGGGTCTAGCAGCCATACTCGGAGTTTCTGCCGGTCCGGGTGAATCAATCCGGCCGACGACGAAGAAAATATTCTTGACGACTTCTCGATTGAGCCGGTTATTTAATTTTTCCGCGATCATCTCTTTCATGAATTGCAACTGCTGCATCCAAACGGAACTTGTCACTTTGACAAACAATGTGCCGTTGCGGATTTTTTCGGGCTGCGCGTTTACAGCGATAGTTTTGCCGACGACTTCGTCCCATATCGGCCATATACCGTATTCATTGAGTCGATAGGAGAGATCTAGGCGCTTCAACGAATTTCCCAGAACCTCGCCCACTCGATCTATTGTCGGCGGTGTTTTTCTTCCCATTTCGAATAACCCAGCCGCGAACTTAGCAAAAGCATAATCGCGATTATAGCGTTTTTATTACCGGCAGTGTCACAGAAGTCCGATAAATTCTAGTGAAACCAAGCGATCAAAAAATTTTCTTGACAAAAATTGACAAAAATTTTAACTATACAAAATCTAGTGCGTTCCGCCGCATCTCATACTACATATTGATATTTAGCGACCGAAGGGAGATACTACCATGGCGACCATGATGCCACAAAGCACCGATATTTCTAGCTTAAATCCGGGCCAGCTCAAGCGCAAAAGCGGTATCAAGGTTAGCCGCTATTTTACCCGGGCGGGTGTCAATCCGTACGACGAAATCGATTGGGAAATCCGTTCGGCATCGATTACAAACGAGAAAGGCAAGGTGGTTTTCGAACAGAACAATGTAGAAATTCCGAAAACGTGGTCGCTCATGGCCACCAATGTTGTGGTCTCAAAATATTTTCGTGGTCCGATCGGTAGTCCTCAACGGGAGTACAGCGTCCGGCAGATGATCGGCCGGGTGGTCGATACGATCACGCGTTGGGGCACTAAAGATGGCTACTTTGCCACGGATGAGGATGCCCAGAGCTTTCACGATGAATTAACTCACATTCTGGTTCACCAGAAGGCCTGCTTCAACAGCCCTGTTTGGTTTAATTGCGGCATCGAAGAGAAGCCGCAGTGCTCGGCCTGCTTTATTCTTTCTGTCGATGACACGATGGAATCAATCCTCGATTGGTACCGCAAGGAAGGAATCATCTTTAAAGGCGGTTCTGGTTCCGGCGTGAATCTCTCGAAGATCCGCTCCGCTAAAGAGCAACTCGCCGGTGGCGGCACTGCTTCCGGTCCAGTCTCCTTCATGAAAGCGGCGGACGCCTCCGCCGGCGTGATCAAATCAGGCGGCAAAACTAGGCGAGCCGCGAAGATGGTGGTTCTCAACGTGGATCATCCGGATATCGAGGAGTTTGTTAAATGCAAAGTTGAAGAGGAGAAGAAGGCCTGGGCTTTGATCGAAGCGGGATACGATTCCAGCTTGGATGGTCCAGCCTATGGCAGCGTGTTCTTTCAAAACGCCAATAACTCGGTCCGTGTCACTGATGACTTTATGCAGGCCGTGCAAGACGATCGTGAATGGAAGACTCGCTTTGTCAAATCCGGCGAAGTCAGCGATACCTACAAGGCCCGTGATCTGATGCGCATGATTGCCGAGAGCACTTACTTCTGCGGTGATCCTGGAATGCAATACGATACGACCATCAACGATTGGCATACCTGTTCCGGCACCGGCAGGATCAACGCCTCCAATCCGTGCTCGGAATACATGCATCTGGACAATTCGGCTTGCAATCTAGCCTCCTTGAACTTGCTCAAATTTTTGCGTGAAGACGGCGTTTTCGACACAGAATCTTTTCGCCGCGCGGTTGACATTATCGTGCTTGCGCAAGACATTCTGGTCGATAATTCTTCGTATCCGACCCCGGAGATTACAGCCAATGCCCATGCCTTTCGCGAGTTGGGATTGGGCTACGCTAATCTCGGCGCATTGCTGATGTCCTTGGGACTACCCTATGATTCCGATGCCGGCCGCGGCTACGCATCTGCCGTGACCGCACTGATGTCGGGAGAAGGGTATCTTCAATCGGCGCGCATCGCTGGGGCCACAGGAACTTTCGCGGGATACGACGTCAATCGGGAGCCGATGCTGCGAGTGCTCAACAAACATCGCGCTCATGCGTACAAGATTTCATCGGCGCACGTGCCGTTGGATCTCCTGACGGCGGCGCGCGAGTCGTGGGATCAGACATGCGGAGAGGCCGAAACGCATGGCGTGAAAAATTCGCAGATCTCTGTGCTCGCGCCCACTGGCACGATTGCCTTCATGATGGATTGCGACACCACGGGAGTGGAGCCGGATATCGCTCTGATCAAATACAAGAAGCTGGTAGGCGGCGGACTCTTGAAGATCGTCAATAACACGGTGGCTCGGGCGCTTAAGCGTCTGGGGTATGACGTAAAGCAAATTCAAGACATCGTCGAGTACATTGAAGAGCATGAGACCATTGAAGGCGCGCCGCACCTAAGCGACGAAGATCTCGCTGTCTTCGACTGTGCCTTCAAGCCGGCCAACGGCATTCGTACGATCAATTACATGGGGCACATCAGAATGATGGGGGCGGTGCAGCCGTTTATATCGGGGGCGATCTCCAAGACGATCAATATGCCTAACGAGGCGATGGTAGAAGATATCATTCAAGCATACATGGAGTCCTGGAAGCTCGGATTGAAAGCGGTGGCGATCTACCGGGATGGTTCGAAACGCACCCAGCCGCTCAATACGTCGAAGGACAAGGACGACACCAAAAGCGGCACGGCTGAGAGCAAGGAGACGCGGCCGCTGCGGCGCAAGCTGCCGGACGAACGGCGCTCGATTACACACAAATTCGATATCGCCGGTCATGAGGGCTATATCATCGCCGGCATGTACGAAGACGGCCAGCCCGGAGAAATCTTCATCACCATGTCGAAAGAGGGTTCAACCATTTCCGGGCTGATGGATTCCTTTGCGACGGCGATTTCGATAGCACTTCAGTACGGCGTGCCGCTAAGAGGGTTGGTGGACAAGTTCAGCCATATGCGCTTCGAGCCTTCGGGGTTTACCAAAAATCCGGACATTCCAATGGCCAAGTCGATCATGGATTACATCTTCAGATGGCTGGCAACCAAGTTTCTCGACGGCGAAGCCCAGCGGGAGATCGGTGTCGTCAAGCAAGAGACGGAAGACAAGGAAGTTGCGGTTTCTAAGAAGGTGGTGTCGATTGTTCCTCAGACGCCTCGAGGCGGGGCGCCGGTGACTAGTATCAGCAGTGTCACCAGCCTTTACCAGCAAGATGCGCCACCTTGTCCGGATTGCGGTGCCATCATGATTCGCAGCGGCGCTTGCTATAAGTGCCTGAACTGCGGTGCTGTTAGCGGTTG
>JAICEJ010000365.1 GCA_025924215.1 Candidatus Binatia bacterium | reverse complement strand
AGGCCTTGCCGCCGATGAGATTTGCGTATTCGTTGGTCTTGAAGTCGCTCAGACGCACGACGACATCTTTCGGATAAAAAGCGGCGCCGATCATGGCCACGCCTTGAGCCAGCTTGTCCACAAAAAACTGAGGTTTGTCGTCATAGCCGATCGTGAGTTGCGCAATTTGCTCGCGTAGAGCCTGGTCTTCGATGCGGTCGTAGTCGAGGAGAGCCAGTGGGTGGACCTTGATGTAATTCGAAATGATAAATTCTTCTCGAGCCAAACCAACGCCATCGTTTGGAAGCGAAGAGAGACGAAAAGCCTCCTCTGGATTGCCCACGTTCATCATCACTTGAGTCTGGGGCCGTGACAGATCGTGAAGTTTGATTTGTTGCACATCAAATTTGAGCAAACCCTGGTACACGAATCCGGTCTCTCCCTCGGCACAAGAAACCGTGACAGCTTGGCCGTCCTTTAATATTTCGGTGCCGTTCTCCGTGCCGACGATTGCCGGCAGTCCAAGCTCGCGGCTTACAATAGCGGCGTGGCAGGTCCGGCCGCCACGGTTCGTGACAATTGCAGCCGCCTTCCTCATGGTCGGCTCCCAGTCTGGATCGGTCTTGTCGGTGACCAATACATCGCCCTTCTGAACTTGGTTGAGGTTGTGCGCACTTTTTACTACGCGCACGGGTCCATGAGCGATCTTTTCTCCGACGCTGCGGCCGCGTACTAGCGCTGGCCCCTTTTCTTTCAGATGATAAACCTCAACCCTATCCAAAGATTTCTGCGATTGAACCGTTTCCGGGCGCGCCTGGAGAATGAAGAGTTCCCCCGTATGTCCGTCCTTGGCCCATTCCATATCCATCGGCGTGTATTGACCCCGTTGTTGGCTGTAATGATCTTCGATGAGGCAGGCCCATCGGGCAAGACATAGGATCTCGTCGTCGGTAATGGCGAAGCGAGACCGGTCGTCAGGCGCGACTGGGATGTTCTTCACCATCTTACTTCCGCCGATATCGTAGACTAGTTTAAATTCTTTGCTACCTAAGCGTTTTTGCAGGATAGGCCGAAAGCCCTGCTTGAGCGTGGGCTTGAAGACAAAATACTCGTCGGGATTGATTGAACCTTGGACCACATTCTCGCCGAGTCCAAAGGCAGCGTTGATCAGTACGATGTCCTGAGAGCCGGTTTCGGTGTCGATGGAAAACATGACTCCCGACGACGCGAGATCGGATCGGACCATGCGCTGAACTCCAATGGATAGCGCGATCTTGAAGTGGTCAAATCCCTTGTCCTGCCGATAGGAGATTGCCCTGTCGGTAAAGAGAGAAGCAAAGCAGCGCTTGCAGCTTTCCAAGAGGGCCGCATCACCCTGTACGTTGAGATAGGTTTCCTGCTGGCCCGCGAAGCTCGCATTCGGCAAATCCTCCGCAGTAGCGCTGCTCCGGACTGCGACATCCATCGGTTTATCCGCTCCTCTGCTCAGTTCGCGGTAGGCAGCGATAATCGAATGCTGAAGATCTTGCGGCAGCGGTGCTGCCATGATGGCGTGGCGAACAGCTCTGCCTCTTTGTTGAAGATTTGCTGTGTCGCGTGTGTCGAGGCCTGAAAGGATTTCCTGGATTTGCTGATCGATGTTGGCAGCACGCAAAAGATGCCAATAAGCTTCCGCCGTGATGGCAAAGCCATTGGGCACTTTAATGCCTCGGGGCGCTAGCTCCCGAACCATCTCCCCAA
Organism: Candidatus Binatia bacterium; assembly: GCA_025924215.1. GTDB lineage: Bacteria > Desulfobacterota > Binatia > UBA9968 > UBA9968 > WHTF01. The sequence continues at coordinate 3,630 of JAICEJ010000365.1, read as the reverse complement.
GGGATGCATTCTTACCACCGACGAGGGGAATGTCCTTGATCCCAATGTCTTCAAACCAGCGGATATAGCGCTGCGGAATTACCACGGAGTTCATATAATACCTCTATGACCAAAGCTCTTGGAGCGTCTTGGGCAGCAAATGTTTGACATTTTCGGTTTCTCCCTCACTGATGTGCCGCGCTAGGACTTTCAAAACCGCACGCATTACCTTCTCGGGATCAACCTTATCGTCGTCGCGAAAGACAGCCGCTATATGATCTAAGAATTCGCTCTTATGCCGCTCCTTCACCGGCTTGCCCGTGAGCTTCCATCCCTCGTAGTAAATACCCCTTATGAGGATCGGCAATTGTGCTCCCAGATGAACGGCTTCCTCGTTGGTCAACCGGTCGCGCAGGGCATGCAACGCCGTACGTAGAGCCAGGCAGGCTTTCTGTGGCTTTTCTTCCCAACCGAGCTCGCTCATTAGATCGTTTAACCAGACCTGGGTTTTTTGCAGCGACGCATCAAAAACCTCTAAGACAGCGTTGCTCATGGATTTGCTCCTTGAATGTCCCCTGCTACGGCGCGTGCGGATGTCGCTCCATCGCTTTATGAAACTTGGGATTGTGCTCTTTTGCTTTGAAGGATCGCAATTCCAGTGCCGCCGGAATATGTTTGCCGACCCAACCTGCGTGGTAAGTCGAATCCTCCGGTGACTCCTCTCAGCAGCGATTGATAAAACAGACAAGATAGTATGCTTCTAATTCGCCCATCAGCAGGGCAATTCGATGTGATTTCCGTACCTCCACCAGCTTGTATTCTCAGCAGTGATAATTGGAGGGTTAAAACATGTCAGCGATGAGAACGGCGCGTATTAATCGGAAAGTTACCGCTATGCCTTTAGAAAAATTCAGCGGTTCCAGATTGCGCTAAACTTCCTCGACGGATCGGATTCTTCGTGGGTCCGATGCATCGAGAACGCGTTTGAAATGCTGGTGGACGGCACAGTGTGAGCCGCAAGCTAGAGATGGTCGATGAAGCGATCTTGTTCCCGGATGAAGTGATCCGATGGTGACGCTGCGACGATCGCCTCGGGCGAGCTTTTAAATATGGATTAGTTGTAGACATGCATTAAAGGAAGCAGAACTCCCGGTGCAACGGCGATTCGTTTTGAGTCGCGAGAGCTGCCGCAACGCAGCGTCGTCTTCGCCGGGACGCGGCAGGAAAAACGTTCAGTTCAAGGACGTATCCCTAGGCAGCTCAGAAGCGGTTGGTAGGAGCGGCTTTCGACGGCTGGGATTCCTGAGTATCTGCAGTGACCTTTGCTCGATTTGGCGGATGCGTTCGCGTGTGACGGCAAATTTTTCCCCTAGCTCCTCAAGAGTGAAGTCGCGCTTCTCGTCGATGCCAAAACGCATCCGCAACACCTGCTCCTGTCGCGGAGTTAGTATTGCCAACGCCTTTCTGACCTCGCTACGAAGCGTCGCCTCTAGTGCCTGATTCTCGGGAGTGGGACCAATACGATCCTCGATGAAATCCCCCAGCTCATCGCCATCCTCCCAAACGGTAGTTTGCAGGGAGATCGGCTCGCCCTGAGTCTGCATGACCTTGAGCAGGTCTGAAACCGTACAACCCATCTCCTTCGCCAGCTCTTCGGGACGGGGATCTCGGCCGAGTTGTCGTTGCATCCGGCTAGCGCATTGGAGAATTTTATTCCGCGACTCCACGCGATGGACGGGGATACGAATCATCCGGCCGGTGTCGATTAGACCCCGGCTAATATGCTGGCGGATCCACCAGGTGGCATAAGTGGAAAAGCGATAGCCCAAACGATAATCGAACTTATCAACCGCCCGCATAAGGCCGAGATTACCCTCCTGGATCAGATCGAGCAAAGTCAGGCCGCGGTTTGCATGTCTCTTGGCAATGCTTACCACCAAGCGTAAATTGGCTTCGATAAATTCCTTCTTTGTCTTGCTGAGAAGCGTCTTGCTCTCCTGGAGGCGCCGGGCATGATCTTTTATCTGATTGGCGGAGATGCCGACTTTGTCTTCGATCGCTCGAATCTCATCGAGGAGCTCGGCCCGTTTACGCTTGGGCATTTCGGCTAAACGCTGTTCAAGGGCGGCCACGCGATCAGCCGATCGGTTGAGGCTCTGGGTCATGTCGTCGATGCGTGAAGCGGAAAGGTTGAGGCCTTTCAGGACATAGCAAATCTTTTGTGTCAGGACGGTAAGTTTGTGCTCAAGCGCAACTCGCCGTCGTTCCGAGATGCGAACGCGGTTCAGCTCCCGGCGCAGCTCTTCTCGATGGGCGCCGAGTCGACGAAGTTTAGCGACTGTCTTGAGAAAGGGCTTCGGATCGAGCGCTTCTTCCCTTTCCTCCTCGTCTCCTTCGGGCCTCTCGATGATCTGCCGGAGCTCCAGTTCGCCGCCAGAGATGGCGACGCCCAGCTCCAGGACGTGGCGTAGCGTCATTGGGGTCGAGAAGAGCGCCTCAAGAATCTGATTACGACAAATTTGCATCTGCTTGCCGAGTTCGACCTCACGCTCTCGGGTTAACAGAGCGACAGAACCTATTTCGCGCAGGTAGGCGAGAACCGGATCGTGGGGTCCCGGTCCTTCCTCAAGTTTCGCCTCCGGTTCGTTTTGCGGCTCCTGTTCCGCCCGGAGCGGAGCTTCGAGGTCCGACTCTATCTCTTCAAGGTCGGTATCGGCAGCTTCGACAGGCTCTTCAGAAGGCCATTTAGTTTCCGTATCCGAGTACATCAGCGTTTCTCCTTATCGCTTAGGCAGCCTCGACTTGAATCGGATCAAGCACTACCGGCGTCGGCCGTCCAAACACACTTAGCGCTACCTTCACACGCGCGCGTTCCGGATTGAATTCCTGTACGGTGCCGGTGAATTCCCGGAACGGTCCATCAACGATCTTAACTTTGTCACCCACGACGAAAACGGTTTTCGGTCTCGGTCTGACTGCCGCCACCCCGGCTTTATTTATTATCTCCTGTACCTCGGCATCCGACAGCGCAGTCGGGAATTTGTTCCTTCCGACAAAGCCGATGACTTTAGGTATGGAGCGAATTAAATGCCAAACCTCATCCGTCAAGCCGACCTGAACCAGGACGTAACCAGGAAATATCCGGCGTTCAACTATATGTTTGACACCGCGAACGAGCTCGACCACCTTCTCACTGGGAACTAATATCTCGCCGAACGCATCTTCCATCTTGTTGTCGCGGATTTTGCGCGTGAGCGCCGCCTTTACCCGATGTTCATAGCCAGGGTAGGCGTATATGGCGTACCAATACTTCTGCATTTCTTCTGTCACTACCTCCTGATTTGGATGGTCAGCCCGGGCTAACGAGACGCTTCAGGTACTCCTCCGCTGCAGCGAACCGAGCCCGTTGCCGGATCTTCGAGGAGTAAGTTTTTACTAGCGCCCTGCAGGCGGCTAAGGTTGGAGACTTTAGGGAGGATTTAGAAGCGTCTGCAACGGTCTAAACACCACTTGTATTTAAAGGTAAGAACGCCTGGTGATATGTCAAGGAGGCGTTTCCTTCTTGTTTATGTAGCTTTTAACGTTTTGGAGTGAACCCCATTGTCTGGACAGTTTACCGATCACGGTTAGAATGCCGGAGCAATGAGTTTT
>JAICEJ010000364.1 GCA_025924215.1 Candidatus Binatia bacterium | reverse complement strand
CGTAAACCGCTGGATGCTCCACATGAGCGAAAGCAATAACATCCAAAATTCGGGGAGCCGGGAATTAGAATCAAGGCATTCGTGCCGCACGAAGTACTTGTCTCCCACTACCGGCAGAGCGCCAAGACAAGTCGGCGGCCTCGACTCTAGTCATGCCGGCTACGATTTGCAAACAGTTTTCTTAGGTTGAGACGTAATCGGATGGAGCAGACCCCTTCTTCCCGCCTTGACGTTTCAGACGCACTTGCCTATCGTTTGGGCGTCTCCCGATAACCATCAAACGTAATCAAGGAGGTCCTTATGGGATTTCTCAGCGCTGAAGAGTTAGAGCAGTTGTTGCCGGCAGAGACATCAGCTTTCCCGGCGCCCATCCCTACCCAGTCGGTCTCCAGTGACGAATTCATGCCGGCGGCGCAAACTGAAAAGCAGCGCAAGTTTGAGGCGCGCATCAAGGAATACGGCAGCGAGCTGGCGCGCCATCAAGGCATGAGCCGCCGGGCGTTTTTCAAAACCGCGGCGGGTATGGCAGCTGCGTTTGTCGCTATGAACGAAACGCATGGGGCGATTTACGACGTCAGCCGCGCCGAAGCCGCCATTCCGGAAATGGCGAGCGAGCGTGCCAAGACTCTTTCCAAGCAGTTCATCATGGACATGCATACGCATTTCTTGCGCGACGACACGCGCAACACCGGCTTCGTGCGCCAGCGCGAAGCGGTGGGAAAAGCCGGTTGGAATCCGGCCCTCGCCGGCAAACCGCAAACCGTGGAGGACCTGAAGTTTGCTAATTACTTCAAAGAAGTATTTCTGGACAGCGACACACAGGTCGCCTGCATCAGCGGCTCGCCGTCTGAAGAACCGCGCGATTGGTTCCTAACTAACCAGATGAAGTTCGATGCGCGCGCCAAAGTCAATAAGGAAGCCGGCGCCAAGCGGATGTTCTCGCACGGGATTATGACGCCGGGTTGGCCGGGCTGGCTTGACAAGATCGAAGAGGAGATGGAGACGCTCAAGCCGGATTCATGGAAGGGTTATACCATCGGCGATAACACCAACAAACATCTGGCGAAGCATCCGTATCGGCTTGACGATGAGAAGATCATGTATCCATTCTACGAGCGACTGGTAAAGTGGAGCAAAGATCACCCCAGTATTGTTAATGTGTGCATACATAAGGGACTCTTTCCGCCGTCGGTGGAACACAAGTTTCCGCATCTGGTCGGCTACTGTCACGTCGCCGACGTCGGCAAGGCAGCCAAGGATTGGCCTCAGCTCAATTTCATCATTTATCACTCGGGCTATCGTTGGGCCGGAGGAGGCACGGCGGAAATGGCGTATGAACAGCTAAACCGTACCGGACGGATCGAATGGGTTAGCGATCTCGCAGACATCCCCGGGCAGTTCGGAGTGAAAAACGTTTACGGTGACCTGGGACAGATCTTTGCGCAGAGCACGATGGCCGATCCGCGCGTCTGCGCTTTCATGATGGGGACACTGGTGAAAGGCCTGGGCTCCGATCATGTGGTGTGGGGATCGGACGCAGTTTGGACAGGCTCGCCGCAGTGGCAAATTGAAGCGCTGCGCCGTCTCGAGATTCCCGAAGAGATGCAAAAAAAGTTTGGCTTCAAACCGCTCGGCCCCGCCGACGGGCCGTTGAAGCGAGCCATCCTCGGCGAAAACAATGCGCGCCTTTACAACTTTACGCCTGGACAACGCTCGTCGTTAGAAAACGACCGTTTTGCTCAGCTAAAGGAGGATTACCTGAAAAACGGCGCTGACCGTAGCAACCTGACGTACGGCTACATTCACAAACCGAAAGCATAACGAGCGTACTCGTCCTGTCTGCTTTCTTCGTTCGGATTCGAGATCCCCTTCCGTCTTGGTCATCCTCTTCCAGGGGAGGACTAGGTAGGGGTTCACCATCCCCGTCTTGTTAGAGTCCCTCATTAACAACAATCATGACTCTCGGCGCACTCATTTTAATCTTGGCGGCGGCTTTTATTCATGCGAGCTGGAACTTGTTGAACAAGCGGGCCAGCGGTCATGTGACATTTACCTGGCTGGTGGCCTTTCTATCGGCGATATTTTATACGCCGGTGGCGGTCGGAGTGATCTTTGTAACGCGTCTGGAAATCGGCGTCGTTGAGCTGGGGCTGATGGCAGGGAGCGCGGCCCTGCATAGCGCCTATTTCATTCTGCTCAATCAGGGCTATCGGGTCGGCGACCTGTCGTTGGTCTATCCGCTGGCGCGCGGCACAGGGCCGTTGCTTTCGACACTCGCGGCTATACTGCTGCTTGGCGAGAGACCTTCGGCGCTCGCGCTGATTGGCGCATTGCTGATCATCGGCGGTGTGGTCGTGATTACCAGCAATCCGAAGAGCTTGCGCCAGAGCGGAGTCAAAACCGCGGTGCTTTACGCGGCAGTGACCGGCTTGTTTATCGCGGCTTATACTTTATGGGACAAGCAGGCGGTTGGCCGGTTTGCGGTGCCGCCTCTGATACTCGATTGGGGCGCGAACCTCGGCAGGGCAATTTTGCTAACATCTCTCCCTCTACGATATCCCCAGGAAACGCGAGCGGAATGGCGCGAGCACAGGTTTGAAGCGATCGGGGTTGCTGTCCTAGCGCCGCTTTCTTATATCCTGGTTCTCACGGCCATGCAGTTTACGCCGGTAAGTTACGTCGCGCCGGCGCGCGAGATCAGCATCCTGATCGGCACCGCGATGGGCACCCGCCTGCTCGCGGAGGGTGACGGCACGCGCAGGTTAGTCGCCGCGGCGGCAATGGTCCTGGGAGTGGCGGCGCTGGCGGTCGGATAACTGCTTTGTTCCACAGTTCAACGGTTCAATAGTTCAACGTAAGAACCTCACGATAGATTGTCGCGTGCCGACACGATCTCGTGATCAATGATAGTTTTGAAAGCACCATCCTTGATTCTGAAGAATTGAACACGATTGAACCTTGCAGTTTTTTTGAACCGCCGTTCAACGTTGAACGGTTGAACTGTTAATGTCAGCTCCGCTGACGGTTCTTCGGCGGTAGGCTGTAAAACTTCTCGGGCGGATTGAAGATATGATCCAGCACCAACCATAGGCTTCTGGAATGGTGGAAAAAGAGCAATGGAAAAACAATCGCGAAGGAAATCCAAATCCACAGTTGCTGGTCGATGGTCAGGTTGGTGAAGATGCTCAGGAGAAAAAATCCCGGGACCGCGATCAGCACCGTGGCTGCGTAATTGATGTAAATCGCGCCGATGAAATAGCCCTGCTCCCGTTCGAAAACGAGCCCGCAATGAGGACACGCTGTATGCATTCGGAAAACAGCCGCATACAGCGATCCGACGCCGCAGCGCGGGCATTTGAGGCGCAAGCCATATCCCAGCATCGGTAGAACGCGCCGGGCCATATCAGGCGATTATCTGCTCGAGAACCGGCGGTGAAACTGTCTCGCCGGCTTCGGGGCCGCCGTTCAGATATTCGCGCAGGAACCGGGCGGTGTACGAGCGCTTACCGTCTTTGCTGACTTGCAACGGCGTGCCCACCGCAACCAGATGGCCTCCCTGCTCGCCACCCCCCGGGCCCAGATCGATCAGATAATCGGCGTCTTTGACGATATCGAGATTGTGCTCGATGGTGATGACAGTGTTACCGCGATCGACCAGTCGGTGAAGAATCTGAATCAGCTTATCGACATCGGCAAAGTGCAGGCCCGTGGTGGGTTCATCCAGTAAATACAAAGTTTTGCCGCGCGAGTCTTTGCCAAGCTCATAGGCCAATTTGATCCGCTGCGCCTCGCCGCCGGAGAGAGTGTTGCTCGCCTGCCCGAGAGTGATGTAGCCCATGCCGATATCGTCGAGAACTTTGAGCGGCCGCGCGATCTTCGGAAAGGCGTGGAAAACGGGCACCGCCTCTTCCACGGTCATGTGAAACACGTCGGCGATATTCCGCCCATTGAAACGAATGTTCAAGGTTTCTTCGTTGAAGCGTTCGCCGCGGCAATCATCGCAGTCGACAAAAACGTCCGGCAGAAAACTCATCTCCTTGCGGATCTTGCCCTGGCCGGCGCAAGCCTCGCACCGTCCGCCTTTGACGTTGAACGAGAATCGGCTCGGTGTGTAACCGCGCAACCTCGCCTCCGGTGACAGCGCATAAAGTTTGCGGATCTCGTCGAGCAAACCGACGTAAGAGGCCGGCACCGAGCGCGGCGTTTTGCCGATCGGTGTCTGATCGACTTCAACGATTCGTTCGATGGATTTCCAGCCGGCGATCTCTTTGTGCGCGCCCGGCCGGCCGGCAAATTGGCCCAACAACAACTTGACTCCCTTGTAGAGGACCTCGCGAACCAATGTGCTTTTGCCGGAACCGGAGATGCCGGTGATGCAGCTCCACATGCCCAGCGGGATTTTGACATCGATGTTTTTTAGGTTATGCGCCTTGGCGCCGCGGATGGTGAGCCAGTTAACCGTATCGAGATCACGTTGCGGTCCGAGACGCCTCTTGACCGATCTAAGATAAGCTCCGGTGGGAGAATCCGGGTTATTTCTGATTTCATCCGGCGATCCGATGCTGACAACATTGCCTCCATGGACGCCGGCGCCCGGTCCCAAATCGATGATCAGGTCCGCCGAGCGAATCGTCGCTTCATCATGCTCGACGACCAGCACGCTGTTACCGAGTCGCTCGAGCCGCCTGAGCGTGCGTAAAAGCATGTCGTTGTCACGTGGGTGAAGACCGATGGTGGGCTCGTCCAGAATGTAACAGACGCCGCGCAGGTTCGACCCGAGTTGCGCCGCCAAGCGGATGCGTTGAGCTTCGCCACCCGAAAGGGTGTCGGCGCGGCGATCGAGAGTCAGGTAAGGCAAGCCGACTTCGGACAGGAAAGTCAGTCGTTGCTGGATCTCTTTGACAATTTTATCGGCCACGGCGCGATCCCGTTCGCTGTTGCCGTTGTCGGAAAACGACAGGTTGAGCTTGGCAAAATAGTCATTGGCCTCATTCACGGAAAACGAGGTGACCTGCCAGATCGCTTTGCCATCGAGCTTCACCGCCTGCGCGCGCGGATTGAGCCGACGGCCTGAGCAGGCGGGACACGGCGTCTCGGTCATCAGCTCATCGAGCACGCTGTGCGATTCATCGACGGCGTCCTGCTGCAGTTCTTTGAGAAAGGGCACCAAACCGACGCAGCCCGAGCGGCCGCTGCCGCCGTAAAGGATTTCCTGTTGCAACTTTTTCGGTAGCCTGGCCAAGGGCTGCTCGATGTCCACCTGTTGTTTGTCTTTGAGGTCATGCAAAAATCTCTGCAGCGCCCTTTGCAGGTCGGCCTCGCCGGCCGATGATCCAAGAGAAATCCCGGCGATGGCG
>JAICEJ010000363.1 GCA_025924215.1 Candidatus Binatia bacterium | reverse complement strand
GGTGGAACCGACGACGTCAAGCAATTCCATGCCGAACCGCTCTTGCCAGTGTTGAAAGATTGCCGGCGGCAATGGCTCGCCGGACGAAAGACAGATGCGCAATGAGCTCAAGTCGTATTTCTTCTCGATTCGCAAAAATCGTGCGTAGAGCGTCGGCACGGAAAAGAAGAACGTCGGTTTATATTGATCGATGACCTGAAGAATTTTTTCCGGATCCGGTTTTTCGGGCCACAGAACGGTTGAGGCGCCAAAGCGAAAGGGAAAGTAAAGTGAGTTGCCCAACCCGTAAGAAAAAAAAAGCTTCGATGCCGAAAAACAGCGATCGTTCTCATTCATGCCTAGGACCGGTTTCACGAACAGATCGGTGATCGTTATCATGTCGTGCTGCAGGTGAACCGCGCCTTTCGGCACTCCGGTGCTGCCTGACGTGTAACCCCAAAAGCCCACATCATCGCGATGGGTTGGCTCTGGTTCCAGGTACTCTGATGCTCCAGCGATGAGCTCTTGGTAGGATCGCGCTTTTGCCTGGCCTTTTCCTATAACCAGAATATGTTTAAGGTATCTGGTGTTGTCCCAAATCTTGGCAATTTCTGGGAGCACGGATTCGTGGACGATGATGGCGCGCGCTCGACTGTCATTGATCAGGTATTCGTAATCTTTTGCCGCCATCCAAGGGTTCGTTGGAATCGGCACCGCGCCGATTTTTATGGCGCCAAAAAAGCTGTAAGCGAACTCGGGCGAGTCGGGAAGAGCAAGTAATACCCGATGCTCGATTTCGACACCGAGCTCTTTTAAAGCGTTGCCGGTCCGGTTTACTTTCTCGTAGACTTCTTGGTAGGTGATCGCTTCGTCTTGGTGGTAAATCGCGATTCTGCTGCCGCGACCTTGGGTGATGTTTTCATCCACAAAAGTCGTGGCGGCATTATAGATCTCAGGAAGTTCGACTCCCATCCTCGCTCCGGTCGGAAGTTCAAGCTAGTTGTGGATGCAGTATCTTAGATCCCGCGGGAGCTTCATTCGCCACCGACCATTTCCGAATGTGTTTCGGTAGCAATGACCACTGACTTCGAGTCGGTGTAATGCTCGATCGCCTCCTCGCCATGTTCCTTGCCAAGGCCGCTCTGTTTGACGCCGCCGAACGGTAGCTCGTCGTAGATAATTTGAGCCGAATTTACCCAGGTGTAACCGGCTTCGATGCGTTCCGCGCCGGCCATCGCGCGATTGATATCGCGCGTCCAAATGGATGAGCCCAAGCCAAAGATCGAATTGTTGGCCTGCTCGATGGCTTGGTCGAGATTTTTAACCCGAACGATCGGCAAGGCCGGACCGAAGCATTCTTCCTGCAGCAGCCGAGATGCCGGGTCAACATCGGCGACCAAGGTAGGCTGCAGATAAAACCCCTTGTCGTAGTCATCGCCTTTCGGTCGTTGCGCTCCGTAGAGCACCTTGGCGCCGCGCTTCACCGCGTCTTCAACTTGTTCTTCAACTTCCCGGCGCTGTTCGGCCGTATGCAGCGGACCCATGAGCACGCCTGACTTCACGCCGTTGCCAACGCTGATCCTTTTAACTTTCTCAACCAACTTATCCATGAAAGTATCGGCGATACGGTCGAACAGATAAAGCCGTTTAACCGCCAGACAGGCCTGGCCACAGTTGAAGAAGCGACCGACCGAAGCGGCGCTTACCGCTCGATCGATATCAGCATCGTCGCAGACAATCATTGGATCGCTGCCACCCAATTCCAAGGTGACGTGTTTGAAGTCTTGGGCCGCCGATTGCATTACTCGGCGACCGGTATCGGTGGCTCCAGTAAAGCCAATCTTGCGCACTGTCGGGTTGACGAGTAATTCCTCACCGACAACGCTCCCCGGACCGGTGACGACGTTGAGAACACCGCGAGGGCCGCCGGCATCTTGAATGGCTTTGTCGATCAATTCGCAGCAACGCAAGTCGGTTAGCGGGGTAGTGCCGGCGGGTTTGACGACAACGGTATTACCGGTCAGCAGGGCGGGACCGAGTTTATTGCCCATCAAAGACACGGGAAAATTCCATGGCACGATGGAGCCGCAGACGCCTAAAGGCTTGCGCAAGACTAAACCGTGCCGTCCCGCATCAAGCATAACCGCAGCGTTCCGCAGACTCTTTGCCATTCCGCCGTAATGATCCAAAGTATGCACGAAGCGGCGGATCTCCAAAATCGATTCCCGCATCGGTTTGCCTTGCTCGCGAGTCAACAAGGTCGCAAGCTCCTTTTCTTGTTGCAGGATCGCATGGCCGGCTTGAAGTAAGATCGCGCCCCGCTTAGACGGAGCCATCTCGGACCATTTCTTCAACGCTCCCTTGGCGGCATCGATGGCGCGACGAATGTCGTTCACTGTTCCTCTAGGAACCGAATCAACAACTTCTCCCGTGGCTGGATTTTTTACTGCGGTGGTCTCGTTACTTTCTGAGTCCACATACTCACTGGCGATAAGCAGTTTTGCCATAAACTCCTCCCTGACTTCGGAACTTCAAAAACAATCATGTAGCTAGCGGGTTGTCAAGATTAGCTCTCGTAGAGAGGACGCGACAGATGATCTGTAAATGGCACGGAGGAGGGTTCACTTAGCAGGTGGAATACGAGTTGTGCGAGAAAGCGGTTGGGCGACGAATTTTGTTTTTGGATCGGAGTTGATCAAACGGGAGCATTCTAGCAGTAGGGGGCGACGAACTTATCCGCTAAGCTTTTTCACAACACATCGTTGGCGGCTTTTTTCCAGGGCCTGCCACAATCGGATTGGTGTAAGCGCAGTGTCACTTCTTATGAAGCTCAGCAGCACGGCAAGCAACGTCGCGTAGGCGACCGAGAGAATCGCGGTGTAACCCCACAACATAAAAGAACGATGGAGATAAGGGAGACAAAATGAAAGCCGTATTTGCGTGTTAGACTCCACGGGCTTTCACCTTCAACCTGAATCGGTTTGGCGCCGAACTTCCGCGTATCGAGCTCGACCATGGCGAAAATCGACCAATAGTAAAGAATTGTCGGAACCGTGGGCCCTGGCAATGACTTCGATATATGCCATTTTCAAGAATTCGGCGATGAGAAAAGCTGCGGCGCCGAGCACAGGTGGGGAGATGATTGCGCCGATACCGCCCGCTGCAAGCAATCCGCCCGCCGATTCTTTGTCATACCCGGCCCTGGAAAGAAGCGGCCAAGAAGCTGAGCGTAGAGTAACGTTGTCGCCACGTCCGAACCTGACGGCCCGCCGAGAAGGAACGATGCCAGAGTCACCGTGCGTCCCGCCGCCGCCGGCTTACCGCTGGTCGCTGACAGAGAAAAGTCGACATAGAACTGCCCGGACTTGAATATTCCAACACGGCACCATAGATCGTGATGAGATGATGAATGTCACCGTTACATCCAACGGCACACCGAAGATGCCTTCGAGGGTCATGACAGCCACCGTCGGCAGAATCGAACCCGTAGTTCGTCGGCTCGCTTCCAGAACCAATAGAATTGTCAGTGCGCCGAAAGTTTGATCAATTCCCGCATGAATTGCGGCCCCGTAAATAAATTCTTCAAAATCCCCACACCGGGTAGACGATGACGGCGAGACTGGCAAAAATAAGCAACCAGTCTTGCCAAGATACTGAAACATGGCGCTGGCGACGTCGAGCCGGATAAATCAAAAATGTAAGAACTAGCGAGAAGCCGAGGAATACCAGTCGCAATATCTGTGCGGTTACCGTCGCCCAAGCCCAATACAGTTGGATCAGCGACATTGCCACCGCCGCGCAGGAGGTCAATCCAGCCACCGGACCGATCAGTTTCCGCCGCGGTCCTTCTCCTTGCTCAATAAGCTGCTGCGCTGCTTCCAGCCGTGCGTCATCGATGATCTCGTCAGCCATGTCGGGTTCCGTGCAGGAAACTACACGAAGACGCAGTACTTTCACATCCCGTAGGACAAACCGGTTTTGTTCAATCGGCGAGCTTACGGCAGTTGTTATTGATGCATCTTGACTTGTGCGTAAATCAAGCGCGTGAAACATCCGCGGCTTTGCACGGCGCCCAAATCAGCGGTATGTTCCAAAAGCAATTTGGTGAGCTCATAGGGTTGCTTATCGTCCATCTTCTTGTTGACGACCAGAAAATTGGTTACCGCAGCCACTGGGACATCCTCGTTGACACCCTTGTATGTGCCCTTGGGAATATTGGCGACGAAATATAAGGGTCCGTACTTGTCCACCATTTTCGACACTGGCTCACCGTGGGAGTGGAGATTGATTTGAGTGCCTGGAACTGCGGCGAGATCAAGAATAGCCGCCGTGGGCAGTCCGCCGTCCAGAAGAAGGCGTCAATCCTGCGGTCTTTCAATGCGCCGGCGGACTCTCCGGCGCCGAGACGCTCCTGACTCTTCAAATCTTTGGCGTAACTCCATAGGCTTCCATAACGCGCAGTGCTTTTACTTCAGTACCAGATCCAGGCGCGCCGGTGGAGACGCGCTTTCCCTTCAAGTCGGCGACACTCTTGATGCCGGTCCCATCCAGCGCAACAATGTGCATGAAGTTGGAGTAAAGGGCCATGAGCGAGCGGACCCCGACTTTTTCGTTTAGTCCTTTGAGGTTTCCGTTATAGGCATCCCAAGCTGTGTCCGGTAACGTAAATGCTAAGGCAACTCTGCCGGTGCGGATGAGTTTCATGTTGTCGACAGACGCCGTGGTTACTTCACCCGCGCCTTAGTGCCGGGGAGATGTTTGGAAATGAGCGCGGCCATCGCGCCGCCCAAGGGATAGTAGACACCGCCGGTGCCGCCGGTGGCTATGGATAGACGTGCTTTTGTCTGCGCGAACGCCAGATCGGCAACTGGGATTGCGCCGACGAGCATTAGGAAGATGCGGAAAGAAAAATACTTAGACTACGTGAAAGACGGTCAGCACCCGTTGGTTTTGACCCACTAGGGCAATCGAACTCTCTGCGTTTCATAAGTCCTCCGAATTAGAAGTTCAGCTGTATGACAAGCGGCATCAAAATAGGGTGAATTGAAGATCGTCGTAAGAGAGCTCGTTAGCTGCTATGTGAGGCGGCTAGATTCGATCAATCGGAGGAGTGATTTGTGGTAAGTTGGCGTCGACGCTCGATTGATTTGCTAGGATGGCATTGATAAGACTTCGTGCGTTGGAAAAACTTCACCCTGTGATGTGGACACAACGGAACCTCACAATGATCATTCTCTTGCTCATACCGACCGTGCTTTGTGCATTGATGCTATCGGCATCGTGCTATGCACAGGCGCCGTTACAGCAGGTTGTGCTCACCTATTCCAGCCGTAGTATCGCCTCCATTGATCTCTTCATTGCGCAAGAGCGCGGGTTTTTTCGCGAGGAAGGACTCGAT
>JAICEJ010000362.1 GCA_025924215.1 Candidatus Binatia bacterium | reverse complement strand
TAAGGCCTTTTGCTGATTTCTCAATGCGTCCTGTTTCCGCTTAAGCCCCCGGCGTCATGTTGAACTAATCTGACACGCAACACGGCTTCGTTCGACGGACTGTAAATTGCGTGCTCAGTCAAGCCGGATGTTCAATTTATTTCAATTTTCAACGATGATATGACTCGTGAATGTACCTGCGGAGGAAAAGAAACCATGTCTAAAGCGGCGCAAGCAGATCGCAAAATGTGGAGTAAGATCTATACCTACGACGAGTGGATGGAGGCACAAGGTATTCCCATTTACCGCGGTTATTACATCGAGGACTTGCGCACTTTGAAATTGGAGTGGTGGGAAGCGCGTCAGTGCAAAGCCGCGTTTATCCAGCTGGTAGGACAGGAAGGCGTCACTTCCGCTCGAGTGACCGAAATCCCGCCCGGCAAGAGCGGGTCGCCACTTAAATTCAGCCTGGACGAAATCGTCTACGTGGTTGAAGGTCGGGGTCTGACAACTATCTGGGCCGGTGAGAATCGGCCAAAGAAAACTTTCGAATGGCAAAAGCACAGCATGTTCTTGTTGCCGCACAATTACACGCATCAGTTCAGCAATATGCAGGGGGACAAGCCGGCGCGCTTGCTGCATTACAATTACATGCCTCTGACGCTATCGGGGGTCCGCGATGTCAACTTCATATTCGGCAATCCTTACGAAGGACCCGATATTCAGAACCAATTGGATTTTTATTCCGAGGCCAAGATGGTGCAGCAAAGTCTGCTGGATGACTCATGGGGGCGCCGCGCCTACTGGTACGGTAATTTTTTTCCTGACATGCGCGCTTGGGACAAGCTCGATAGCAACGCCCGGCGTGGCGCCGGTGGCCGAAGTGTCTATATCCAGTTCCCCGACTCTGAGATGTCATGCCATATGTCAGTCTTCGACGCGCGCCTGTACAAGAAGGCCCACCGGCACGGCCCGGGCCGAGTCATTGTCATTCCCGTAGGCGAGGGTTATTCAATCATGTGGGAGGAAGGTAAGGAGAAAGTCGTTGTGCCCTGGCATGAGGCTAGCTGCTTCGTGCCGCCGAACAAATGGTTTCATCAGCACTTCAACGCCGGCAGCGAACCGGCGCGATATCTTGCCTTGCATCCACCGATGCAGTTTCATGGCCACGCAGAAAAGGTGGAAGACCGCGCCAAAGATCAGATCGAGTACGTCAACGAGGACAAATGGGTTCGCGAGAAGTTTGAAGCGGAGCTGGCCAAGCGCGGCATCACATCCTTGATGCCGCCCGAGGCATACGTCGATCCGGAATTCGAGTGGAACTGGTCCCCTTTCCTGCGTAAGTCCAGCTAATCGAGGAATTGAATCGGTCGCTACTGGAGCCTCGGCAGGATTTTATTCCCAAACAAGTCCAATTGTCTCGGGTCGGGATCGGCCACGCCAATAATCAGTGTGTCGAGTCCTTGGGATAAAAAAGAACGGATGCGGTCCGCGATGGCGCCCGGAGAGCCTACTAAGGATGTGCTTGCAACTTCTGCCCGGACCTTGCCGTAGTAACGCGTCATGTAGTTCTCGATGGTTTTAACGGCCTTGCCGTGATCCTCATCAACGGCCATGAAGGTGAGCCCCGCTTTTTCGATATCATCTGGATTGCGCCCTGCCGCGCGCGCGAAACCAGCGACTTTCTCCCAGGTCTGAGGAAATTCCGGAATAGCTGAGCTACCGCAAATATAGCCGTCGGCCCAGGTGCCGGCGCGTTTGAGTGCAACCTCAGCGCTGCCGCCGGTCCAAATAGGAATTGGTTTCTGAATTGGCCGTGGACCTATGGTGAGATTCTCGACTTTGAAAAACTTACCAGTGTGCGTGACGTTCTCTTCCGTCCAGAGACGCTTGATGAGATTGACTTGTTCCACTGCCCTACTGCCGCGCTTGTCGAAAGGTACTTCTACGGCTTTGTAATCGCTCTCCCGACTGCCGAAACCGAGGCCCAGTGTCATGCGACCATTGGAAATGAAATCCAAGGTGGCGACGATTTTGGCGAGATGGCTTGGGTGTCGCAGGTTGCCCAGCAGCACTGAAGTACCGAGACGAATTCTTTGCGTCGCGCCGGCTGCGGCAGCTAACATGGTCAACGGCTCGAGATTATCGTAGGCGACTCGGTCGATAGTCCACATCGAATCGACACCCATGGCCTCACAGTTCTTGGCAAAATTGACAACATAGTTTGGCCTGATCAAGGGCGCTGGACTGACAACCGCAAGACCGATCTTACTCATTTACTTCTCCTTTTTACGGATCCAAGAACACTGCTAGCGTTTGGCTAAATTAGACTAGGCACAGCGCCCTTTTCAAGTTGAATTCTCTGCGATATACGAATCACAAGGAGGACGCGTAAATGGAAGCTTCTACATTCAAGCTTAAGACCCCGCACATTACTGGAGGCCGTAGTCATACACCGCTGGCGCAAACAGAGCATATGACAATTGGCCTGAACTACTACATACCGGGACGGAAAAACAAACTACATACGCATCCGGGGGAGGATCATACTTTTGTCGTGATGGACGGACAAGCCACCTTCTATAACAAGGATCATCAGCCGACCGTTCTCAATAAAGGTGAAGGGATTATTTTGCCGGAGAACCACTACTACTATTTTCAAAGCACCGGCGATCAGCCTCTCGCCTTGTTTCGGGTGAGCGCGAAGAAGGGCAACAAACCGAAGGTTTTGCGGGTCGATTCTGAAGGAAATAAGCGTACCGACGAAGAGGTCGACTTTGTCGTTGTTGATGGCGAGACTGTAGAGGGTAAATTTTGGGAGCTTAGCTAAGCACAAATGAAGATCACCGAGGTCAAAACCCGTCGTTTGCGTGCCGCTATCCCGCAAGAGGGACAAGTTTTCAGTCGTTCCGGAGTGAGAAACTATCGTTCAACGACGCTGGTTCAGATTGACACGGACGAAGGGGTTTCCGGATTGGGGTCCTGCTCGGGCAACGGCGAACTCATTGAATTCATCGTCGCAAAAATATTGAGTCCGCTGATAGTCGGTATGGACCCGACCCGGATCGATGAAGTGTGGGAGCAGGCTTATGTTAGAGGCGGCCACAAAGAATTCGGTACGCGTGGCATCGGGGTGGTTGCGTTGAGCGGAGTTGACGTGGCTTTGTGGGATATCATCGGCAAGATTCGCGGTCTGCCGCTCTATCAAATCTTAGGAGGTAAATGTCGTGACAAGGTTCCTGTTTATGCCACGGCTCTTTACCCTGAAAAACCATCAAAGGTTGCGAAAAAAGCCCGTCTATTTGCTGACCAGGGCTTTCAGGGTGTGAAAATCAAGGTCGGTTTCGACCTGGATCAAGACATCGAAATTGTTCGTGCAGTACGCCAAGAGTTGGGCAGAGACTTCATTGTGATGACTGACGCGAACCAAGGCTATACCGTAGATGTCGGATTGAAAGCGGCCGAAGCGTTCGCCGACATTGGGGTCTTCTGGCTTGAGGAACCACTATTTGCGGATGACATCGCTGGGCATGCGCAGTTGCGGGAAAAAACCGAGGTGCCAATTGCCGTAGGTGAGAACTTGCATATGTGCTCAGCCTTTGAAAACTTCGTGGTGAGACAAGCCGTCGATTTCCTTCAGCCGGATGTGGCGCGCGCTGGCGGAATCACAGAGATAAGAAAGATTGCGGCTCTCGCTGCGGAACATCGGGTGCCGATATCGTTTCATACTTGGGGAGACGCGGTGGCGCTGGCCGCCAGCGTTCATCTTTCAGCGGCCATGCCGGAGTGCACCGTGATGGAGCTCGACTATACGTACAATCCTCTTCGGGCGGAGCTGTTGCGACAGCCGTTAAAAGTGGAAAACGGTTTCATGGCTCCTCCTGATAAACCGGGATTGGGAATCGAGCTTGATGCCGATGCTCTGACGCGTTTCGCGTTTTTTGGCGTCGAAGAGCTTGCGGTACGGCAGAAAGCGTTGACTGCGAAATAAATCCGGCCACGGTTACACTCGCGGGAGCGCGAGCGTTCGGGCCGCTGTAGAGCGGAAGGCGGCGGGTTAGTTGCCGTGATGTTGCACTCACAACAAAGGAGAGCCGCCTGATCCGATCGTCCGCTGGGATCTGTGCTTTGAAGTAGCCGTGTGTGAACGGTGGCTTCCTGTCCTTCATAAATCGTTAAGTCTGCTATAACTCTGCGCACGTTAACAGACGGGCTTACTGAACTGACTTTCGTGCACACGGCTGTAAGGATCCTCTACTTCTGTAGAGATGGTACGGCACAGACGCTCTGCTAGATTAGGGTTGGTACCATCGATACACCTCAGATGATTCGTAATTACTAGGACTAGCTTAAAATGTTTCGTCCGAAGGTATGGCTTGGAAGCTGAGAGCCGTGACGACTTAAGCACGTGAGCTTCAGGGATTTCCTGAAGGTCGCTTAACCTGATAAGCCTCATCGATTCAGAGATGGCTCGAACATAGCGGATGGCTAGACAAAATATAGCGGTTCGAGAATCGGAAAGTCACTGCCATAGCCCGCATTGATAACCGGCCGTTTTGGGTTGCCTTGCCAGTCGAAGTTGTTACGATTGTGAGGCTTTATGTACCAGGAAGATACGATTGCGGCGATTGCGACTGCGATGGGAGAAGGCGGAGTGGCGATTGTCCGTATCAGCGGACCGGACGCTGAAAAAGCTGTGCGTGCGATATTTGTGCGTTCCCATCAGAACGATATTAAGCTGCGTTCGCATATGCTTTATCAAGGCGCGATCCGCGATCCGCATGCCGATCTAATCCTCGATCGGGTTCTAGTAACCATAATGCGGCAGCCCCATAGTTATACAGGAGAAGATGTTGCCGAAATCCATTGTCATGGCGGTGCCTTTTTGGTTCAACGGATTCTCGGCCTGGTGCTCGCGCAAGGGGTGCGCCATGCGGAACGCGGTGAGTTTACCAAGCGAGCGTTTTTGAATGGTAGAATGGATCTTTCCCAGGCTGAAGCTGTGCTTGATCTAATTCGGGCGCGCACGGATAAGGGCATTCAATTAGCTGTTCAAAACGCCGAAGGTGTTCTATCAAAATGGGTGGGCGATCTTAGGGAGGAATTGATTGATATTCTCGTCCAGGTTGAAGCCGCGATCGACTTCCCGGAGGAGGACATCGAACTTTTGGACCGTTGTGCGTTGATCACAAAGATCACTGCTTTGAGGGACAAGATTGGGGGTATTTTAGGTACTTATCGATGGGGTAAGTTGTTCAAAGAAGGTGCACGAGTCTGTATTTGCGGACGCCCTAATGTTGGTAAGTCGAGTCTTCTGAATGCGCTCGTTGGCGATAGCCGTGTCATTGTCAGCGCGATTCCCGGCACCACCAGAGATGTTATTGAAGAGTCTCTCAACCT
>JAICEJ010000361.1 GCA_025924215.1 Candidatus Binatia bacterium | reverse complement strand
GAGCGCTACTGGCCGATCTACGACGAGTCTAATCGTCTTGCCTGCGCCATCGGCATCCACGGCGGCGTTCACGATCATATGGGTCTCGATGACATGAGTCCTTACGCTCCGGTCAACGCTCTGGGCCATCCATTCGGTCAGATGGTGAACTTCGCCGGCATCCTCTTTAACGGCATCTTCGACAAGTATCCCAATGCGCGGTTTGGTTTCATGGAAGCCGGCGCCGGCTGGTTCGTCAATTGTGTGGAACGTTTCGAACGCTCCTGGAACAGCCACGTACAGTACGATCCTCGGTCTCGCTTCTTGAAACTTCGCGACAAGGAATCGATTACAGATTACATCAAACGTCATGTCGATGAGGGTCGGATCTTCATCGGTGTTGAAGGGGATGAATTGACACTGCCCTTTGCCGTCAGCATCGTCGGCAACAAGCCATTTATTTTTTCGTCGGATTTTCCCCACGAGGTCAACAATGATACCTGCAAGGCGGAACTCGAGGAACTGAATGACAATAAACGGCTTACTGAAGACGACAAGGACGCAATTCGCTACCGCAACGCGGAACGTTTCTATGGGTTGCCGCCCCAATAACTGCGACTGAACACTTCGAACGAACTGAACCAAACGAATCTCAATCAGTTGCGGAGTCAACCGTGAAAACAAAATCCTCTCGAGCAGGCAACCGCTTCGTCATTTTAGTGACGGCTTTGTTTCTCGAACTGCTTTCCAGCACCGGAACGCAAGCGCAGAGCCTCACCACGTTTCGCATCGCCAACGGTACGTCAGGCGAGACCCCGGCGGTTCTTTGGGTGGGCGTCGACCAAGGATTTTACCGTAAGCACGGCCTCAATGTGGAAGCGATCTTCATGCGGAGCGGGCCACTGGCAATGTCGGCGCTTGCCTCAGCCGACGTTCAAATGGTTTTTACCAGTTCCAACAACGTCCTGAACGTGGCCGCCGGAGGAATGGATGCTGCGGTGATAGGCACGGTTGTCGGTCGGCCCGAAGGCGACTTTATGGCGCGACCGGAAATCAAAAAGCCCGAAGAGCTTAAAGGCAAGCAACTCGCCATCCAAAGCATTGGCGGCGGCGGTTGGGCTAACAATATGCTCGCGCTCGACTATCTCCGTTTAGATCCCGAACGCGACAACATCCGCTTCATCGTTCTCGGGGATCAACCGTCGCGAATTCAGGCGCTCGAAACCGGGCGCGCCCAAGCTTCATGGATGGGCTCAACATTTAGCGCGCCGCTTAAAAAGAAGGGCTACACGGTATTGCTCGATCTGGCGCGCGCGCCCATATCATACCTGGGAACGTCTTTGGTCGCGCGCAAGAGCGCGGTGCGCCAGGAGCCCAAACTATACGAATCGATGCTGAAAGGCACGATCGACGCAATGCGATTTTTCATGAAACCGGAAAATAAACCCGCGGTATTGCAGACTATGGCCAGGGTCCTGCGTCTTCCTCGCATTGAGGACGCCGAGAACGGCTACAATGCTTTGGTGTCGGTCTACACCAATGACATGAGACCCAAGGTCGAGGGCGTAAAGAAAATTCATTCGATTCTCGCGCGCACCAATCCAAAGCTGCAGAAACTTAAATCGGACGAGATCATCGACGATTCATTGGTTCGCAAAATAGTTGAAAGCGGCTATTAACTGCTTTACCTCGCAGCGAATAAACCGGCGCTCGACATTGAACTAGGAAAAGCTTCGATTGCGCGGCAATCCAGGATCGGCCTTAACTTTCGGCGAATAATTTTGCGGCTTTGGCGAGGGCAGAACGAATCGAGAATGTCGTTTACTGAGAACGTTTTTTCTGTAGATTGGAATGTTTCTTGAGCCAGTTTTCGATTAACTTCTTTTTAAAGCGCCACTGGTTACCGACCTTGAAGGCCGGCAAATCTCTATCGGCTAACAAGCGGTAGACTGTAAACTTATCCACATTGAGATACTTGGCAACCTGCTCTAGCGTCAGCAGTTGTTCTGGCATGTTCGTAGCCCTCTTTGGACCTTATGTGATCGCCTGATGTCGTGCTCCACGCAAACGCTTAGAGACCAACAAATTTAGGGAGTGTCAAATATTCTAAATGGCAGGCAAGGTCAAGGCCCGGCGGCACGAACGCGGTGAAATCCTCCCCGGTCTGTTTGATAAGATAGCTACTGTAAGAACCGCTTACACTTTCCCCGATCTGAAGGCACGGCATCGACAGGATGCCGTGCCTTTGAATTGGCTACGATTTAGCCGCACACACGGTGATCTCGACGAGAGTGCCCGGCGTGAGCGCGGCGCCCACCGCCGTCCTCGTCGGCAGATTCGACCTATCAACCCAGGCCATCCAGGCTTGATTCATCTCATCCTTCAGCGCGGCATCCGCCATATAGACCGTAGCGCTTAGAATTCGAGATTTGTTGGTACCCGCCTTTGCCAGCACCGCATCGATCTTGCGCAAGACCTCTTCGGTCTGTCCTTTCATCGGCAGCGATTTGTTATCGGCGACGGTGCCCGAAAGAAAAACCAGATCTCCAAAGACTGTCGCGCTACAGTTCCATTCACGCGGATTGATCCGTTGTATATCCATGATCTCTTTTCTCCTTTTAACGTTTGGACTGCTTGAACGTTTTGAACGGTTTGAACTTTTTCAAAGTGGCGGACGCTGCTGGTACCACTGGGCACTTTGCTGGTACGTGTACCCCGCTCGCAAGATTGTCACTTCATCGAACGGCTTGCCGACGAGTTGTAGAGCGATCGGCAAATGACTGTCTGAGAATCCGCAAGGAACCGACAACGTCGGCAGTCCGGTCAAGTTAAATGGCCCGTGGTATTCGGGAACCACATGTTTGAACAATGTGTCGATGGGCCCGACATCTTTAACCAGCGGCGCCGGACCAGCCTGGCATGGCAACGCCAGGCAATCCACTTTTTCGAAGACCTCGGCAAATTCCCTTCGGACACGACCTCGAACGCGCTGCGCCTGAATGTAATCCGCTGATCCGGTTAAGAGCCCCAGATAGATCCGCGCGCGTCGTTGCGCCGCGCCGTTCTTCAGCACCGAGGCGGCGTCGCTCTTATGCGCAGCCCAGAATTCGTTGTAATAAATAACGGCATTGGCGATGGTGGCGAGATTCAATGTCGGTACTTTAACTTCCTCAATGCGCGCGCCCAATTTTTTCAAATCTTCAATGGCTCGGTTGACGAGTTTGATGACGATGGGATCGGTGCGCGGCGCGCATTCGTCGATATAGTTTCCCGGCACGCCGACGGTCATTCCTCTGACGTCTTCGCGCAATGCGCCGGCATATTCGGCCACCGGAACGTTGCTCGAAGTCGGATCTTTGGCATCATGGCCGGCAACCGCCTGCAGCATATGGGCGGTATCTTCGACCACACGCGCCATGGGACCGCAATGATCCAATGACCAACTCAGCGGCGCTAACCCGTAACGGCTGACCCGGCCGTAAGTCGCTTTCAGGCCGGCGATGCCACAGAAAGCCGAAGGGTTGCGGATCGAGCCGGCGGTATCTTCGCCGAGAGAGCCCAAACAGAGTCCGCCGGAGACGGCAGCGCCGGAACCCGTGCTCGACCCGCCGGTGATGTGTTCGGTGTTCCAGGGATTGCGCGGCACCGGCAGCCCGCCGTCGGGTAAACTGCTCATGTGAAGCTTGCCCATGATAATCGCGCCTGCTTCGCGCAATTTTCTGACAGCGGTTGCATCCCCGACGCCTGTAGTAAATTGGCGAATCCGTGCCTGCGCGCCTTTCACGTCCAATTGATCTTTAACCGCCACGGGAATGCCGTGCATGGGACCGCGCCAGTTGCCCTTGTGAATTTCCGTCTCGGCGTCCCGAGCTTCCTGCATCGCGCTGTCGGCCATCAAATCGATATAGGCATGGAGCCTACCGTCGATCGCTTCAATGCGCTCGAGTACCGCCTGGGTCAGCTCGACGGGCGAGAGTTGGCGTTTCTGAATCAGCTGTTGGGCTTCGTGAATCGACAAGTAATAGAGCGGCTTCTCGGCTCTAGCCATGGCAAGTCTCCTTTGTAGCGCTGCGCTATTAGCTATTCCGGGGCAAAACCCAGATCACTCGCTTCATTCGCATGACAAGTCTGGTGCATTGACTCTGCTGGGTTCGAAGCAACCCACGGATCGGTTGTCATTCATTCAATCACTTCCCCGTCCATTCAGGCCGAAACACCGGCGCCAACTCCTCGGCGCCGAGATTGACCGAATGCAAAGTCTTCAGATTATCCAGGTAAAGTTCGATGATCTTGGCAAACTCTTCGAGGTCACCCGGTCTGGGCTCCAAACCTTCGCGCGCAAGCTGCGCCATTAAACTTTGCTCGATAACTTTTTCCATTTCGTTCTCCCTCTTAGCTGTTTAAAGGTCCGGAAGGTTGAAGTCGCGACTCTACCGTTCATGGCGCGTTTGCGTCAAGTTCTTCCATTCTTAGCAGTAGAAGACACACGCGGCGCTGGTTGTGGTTTGCCGTGTCCTCCGCCAGTCAAATTAACGCAGGATTATTCACACCTGACGCTCGCACGCAAGATATCATAGGAATTGGCAAAGTTGTTCTGCTTTTTGTGATGTGAGTGGGTTGGGCTGCCATCTTTTATAGTTGCACTCCAAAAAGCGCTATAGACTGACTGGCATGCCGGTTGCGGTCCTCGACTGTAACGCGGGCCACTCGCTGCCTTCGTCCACGGGTTCGCCTCCATGCTTCAGTTCATTTCATCGTTAAGATGCAGGCTTATTGTTCTTGTGTTGTTGGCTGTCATTCCAGCCTTTGGCGTCATTCTGCACAGCGCTTCTAGTCATCGTGATTTGACCGCAGAGCAAGTGGAAAAAAACGCGTTGAGAGCGGCCCGGGCAATCGCCGCTGAGCACGAAAGGTTTTTCGAAAACGCCCACCAATTCTTGATCATGCTGGCCCGCTTGCCGCAAATTCGCGAGAACGACAAGGCAAGCTGCCGGAAAATCCTGGCAGGATTGTTGGAGCCGCTTTACGCCGATCTTGGTGTCACCGATCTCAAGGGCAATTCCATTTGCACAGCGTTGCCGGCCGCTAGCTCACTGATAAACGGCAAAGGAAAACATCAAGCGCACGTCATCGAGACTCATGATTTTTCCGCCGGCGCTATTCGAACTGATGCCTCGACCGGTAAGACACTTTTGGAAATCGGCTATCCGGTAATGGACTCGCCCGGGGCCGTACGCGCCGTCGTCATCGCAGCTATGAACTTTTCTTGGGTGACCCGCTTGGCGGTCGAACGGCATCTGTATCCGGGGGCAGCCTACACGCTCATTAACAACAGCGGAAACGTGTTGCTACGATACCCTGAAACAGACGACTGGAAAGACGAGCCGATTATCGCAAAAACTTTACT
>JAICEJ010000360.1 GCA_025924215.1 Candidatus Binatia bacterium | reverse complement strand
GGATTTCCTGGAATATATTTCTGCAGATACGGCATCAGAGCTCGCGACTGAAACTCACCCGAACCACCTGGGCCTCCGCCGCGGATAATCGCAATCGTCTTGCCCGCGTAGTACGGCGTCTGTGAAAGCACGGGCGCCGCGAGAAACACGTTGCTAAATGCCAGGGCGGTCAGCGCGCACCGGATGACCCTTCTATCCGCGCGATCCATGGTACCTCCAAAAGATTTGCTAGCGGTATGCCGATCTTGTGGAATCAGTGAATACTACATATCTAAATTGCCGCTTAGCTGTCGAGCAAATTCTAGCGACCCATATCACAGTTCGGCGCGCCCTTCGATTCCGACTGATGCGAAATGGAAAATCTTCACTCCAAACATCCGCCTGGTTCATTATCACTCCAGGCAAAACGTCAAACAACGATGCGCCAGAACTGTGGTTGAGCACGCTTTCGTGGGAGGCAGGAGGGAGGAGCTGGTCGAAAATAGCGGTTGAATCACCTTTAGTTTCGCTGCTGCTCGATGGAGTATCGAACCAGCGCCGCGTAGCGGTAGACGACATGGGCAAACTTGCCGTAAGGGGCAGTTAAGAAAAAACCGGCGACCATTCCCAGATGAATGACCAGCAACATTCCCATAGCCGAGGTGTCGCGAAAAATCAGCAGTAGCATTCCAGTCAAACTGGTTAAAAACAGCAACACCAGAAAAGCTACGTCCATGGTCACCATGTTTCGGTCCGCCGGGTCGCGATCGCTCTTCCATTTTAGATACAGCATTCCGACAGGTCCAATCAGCAGGCCGATGCCACCCACCGTTCCAAGGACGACCGGCCAGCTCAGCACAGGATACGGTGCCTGCCACCCCAAGAAATGATCATAAAAGGCCGCTACGCTGGTCGCAGCTAGATCCAACAGGAATCCGAAGAACACCATGTGATGGAACAGGCGCCGCGAATGCGAAAAGGTCTCATTCGGATAATTACAGCCTGCGCCGCCGCCCTTCATGTATGCCAGACCGAATGCATCGCGGGTGGCGCGCCATAAGGCGGCAAAATTGATCACGTCGGAAATGCCGGCCCCGGTCTCGCGCCAGAAGCGGCTGGCACCAATCGTAAAAACCACCAAGCCATAAAGCGCAATAAGGATCGGGGGGATGGTCATCGCGATGTACGGCACAACCCGATAGAAGCTGCCCTCGCCCAGGTGAGTGGCCGTCAAAACATCAGCTCCCATGAACAGCAGAACCAGGATGAAGATAAGAAGAGTTGCGCCGCCGGTTATCAGGCTCACAGCTATTCCGTTGCGCTTTAATAAACCGGATAGAATCGCCGGCCAACTGTACTCGCGATAGGTCTCGGTTCGCAGCTCAGCCATGAGCTTTGGGATATTGACGCCGAACTCGTGCGGCGGCGCATATTGGCAAGCGTAGTAGCAGTCGCGGCAATCGAAGCAGAGGTTTGCGAGGTACACAAGATCGGCTTTTGTGAACATGCGGCGCTGCTCCATCGCCGGAAAAACCGCGCAGTAGCCCTCGCAGTAGCGGCAGGCATTGCAGATCATCATCTGCCGCTCGCCCTCTTTGATCAGGTCAGGTACCGGCATGACGCGCCGCCTCCGCTCCGGCAATTCTGCCAAAGACCGAACCGATGGTTAAGCCAAATCCCGCGAGATAGC
Organism: Candidatus Binatia bacterium; assembly: GCA_025924215.1. Lineage (GTDB taxonomy): Bacteria > Desulfobacterota > Binatia > UBA9968 > UBA9968 > WHTF01. Next base: position 3,728 of record JAICEJ010000360.1, on the reverse strand, counting down.
CTTTACCCAGGATATTGCCCGCCATCACTTCTCCCGCTGCAAAAATGTTCTTCGACGGCGTGTCATCCAGCATGATGACGCGCCCCTGCTCGTTTACCGTAATACCTAGGTACGTAAAAGTGATGCCCGGCCGCAGCGGATAGCCGTAGAAGGGCGGAGTGTCGATGGCTCTCGCCCAATGGCTCTTCGGCGGATCGAGTCCTTCGGTACGACAACTGTCCAAGCTGCCGGGATCGAATGCACCCGGGCGCACAGCTTGGTTGAAGTCGCGGACCGCCGTGTTCAATGCCCTTGAATCAAGACCCAAGGCGCCGGCCAGCTCGCCGATGGATCTCGCCTCCACCGGTGGAAAGACCGAGGGCATGAAATGCGGCAACGCTTTGGCATCGACGATTGAATAAGCAATTTGTTCGGGTTGCCGGGCAATGAGACCACCCCAGATCGCGTAGCGCTTGGGCCAAAAATCTTCACCCTCATCGTAGAAACGCTTGATCTGTTTATTGACGACGATGCCGAATGGCACGCTGTCTAAACGGGTAACGATCCCGCCGTCGAACTTGGGCGCCCGCGCATCGAGCGCGACCGCGTGACAACCGCGTGGATCGCCCACCGGCTTGCCGCCGTTCTCGAGGAGCTGTTTTAACATTCGTCCCTGGTTGTGCCGGGTGCCGCGGATGATGAAGTTGTCCGCGGCTTCGCCCCAGTACTCTCTCAACCACGGGATATTCGCTTCAAAACCGCCCGACGCAACCACCAGCGCCTTCGCGACGATTTCTTGAGACCCATTGTTTAAATGCGCGGACAGAAATTCATCCTCATGTATATTCAGTTCATCGACCTCCGATTCGTACGCGATCTCGATGCCGAGCTTTGCGGCCGTTTGGTAATAGGCGTTCATCATTGCCTTACCGCCGCCGAGCATGAACAGATTACTTTTAGCCAGATGCAGAGTCCCGCGCAGCGGCTTTTGCCAGCGCACACCATTTGAGGCCATCCACTCGCCAAGGTCCTCTGATCCCACAATCGTCCGGCGAGCAAGACGCTCGTTTGTCTCGCCGCCGGTGACCTGCTGCAGATCATTCCAGAACTCCGCCTCGCGATAAGCGCCGGTCACGTAATTCGTCGCTGCCGGATGCATATAACGGATGTCACGCGTATGGCGACTATTGCCGCCGCGAAAGTCCTTCGTGGCGGCTTCGAGCAGCAGAACCCGAGCACCCGCGCGGCGCGCGCTAATTGACGCGCACAATCCCGCGTTGCCGCCACCAACCACCAGGACATCAAAAGATTGTTTCAGCTCCATGAGCGGGTTTCATTTCACAGGGCAGTCACCGAATGGACAACCGCGAGAGACGATCTCGTTTATTCAATATCGATACTTCGCGCTCTTTGTACGGCTCACCGATTTCCTTCATCCATTCAGCGACGTAACCGGACTTTTCCAACGCCCCATGAAAGAATTATCGACCAGATCCGCTGCCTTGATTTCGCAAGACGCGGATTTACCCAGTGTAAAGCATCCTATTTTCAATTCCTCCCACCGGTGCATTGGGAACTTTAATCTTCGGCATGCATCTGCACCGTCGCATCGGAGATGACCCGAACACTTTCCAGAGTCGTGAACTTGAGGCGTTTTGCCAGAACGTTCTTCACCGCCTTTTCGTTGGCAGCGCTCGGCATGATCGCCCGCCCGTCGCTGAGAATTAGTTTAATCGTCGACATGAACGACCTCCTGGTCGTTTCTATCGAACTCCCCCATCAAGCTGCCACCCCGACCCGGACCCGTGATCCGGCAAGAACTTATACTCCACTCTTTTGCCGTTCCCAAGCGAATTTGGCGGCTGATGATGGGAGTGCTGACGGTGAATAGATCCTACCTTAAAACTTGTCGATGGAAATGCTACGCGCCGCGCACGCTAGGAATCGACTTGTCACTCATGGTCTAATCCTTACTTAAATGTTCAAATCTCGAAAGTCCTGCTTCTAGCATCGCGGTACTGAGATAGCTCTATTTTCTTGACTCGGCATTCGCTCACGACTAGTGTCCACATCGAGTGAGATTTACTGTCACGCAAGACCGAAACAATAGGAGCCGAGCATGAACCAACAGAATACAATCAGTCGCCGGGGTTTCTTGGAGGCCGTGGCCGTATTGGGCTCGCTCGGTCTCGCGAGCTGCGCCAGCAATGAGCGGCAGTCGTCAAGATCGGCGGCGCTCGGCCGAACGGGACCGCTCCCCCCTCGCCGTGAATTCGTGGTGCGCAATGCCTACGTGGTAACCATGGACGCTAAACTCGGTGATATCCCGCGCGGCGATGTTCACGTACGCAACGGCGCGCTGATCGCAGTAGGCCCGAATCTTACCGCGCCCGGCGTAGAACAGATCGACGGCAGCAACCGCATCGCTTTACCGGGCTTCGTCGATACTCATTTTCATCTTTGGGGCAGTTTCGCGCGCGGCATCGTCGCTGATGGCGAATTCGATTATTTTCCCGTGATGAGCCGGCTCGGACCGGCGATGAGTCCCGATGACGCGTATAATAGCGCCCGGCTCGGCATTGCCGAAGCCATCAACTCCGGGCTTACCACGATTCACGACTGGTCGCACAATATTATTTCCGGCGCTTATGCCGACGCCGATCTATGCGCAATTCGCGACACCGGGATCCGCGCGCGCTTTTCTTACGGCTACAGCAGGAACTTGCAGACCAAGCCGGAGCAGACGGCCGACTTCGCCGATATCGCCCGGGTCAAGGGCGAATGGTTTGGCTCATCGAACGACGGTTTGACGACCATGGGATTTGCGTCGCGCGGCGCGGGCGATACGCCACCCAAGGTTTACCGGGCCGAGTGGGAGTTCGCTCGCAGCCATGGACTGCCAATTACACAACACGCCGGACGCTCGCTGGCGGAGATCAAAAGATTTCGCCGCATCGAAATGCTCTACAAGGACAAGCTATTGGGTCCCGATGTGCAGCTCATTCACACTTACAGCGCCTCGCCCGAAGAACGCGCCATGATTGCCGAAACCAAAACACACGTGAGTATCGCGCCGTTCACCGCGTCGCGGCTCGCTTCCGGGCTTCCCTACCTCGGCGATCTCCTGAGTAAAGGGGTTCAATGCAGTCTCTCGGTCGACACCACGACCGTAGGCGGCAATGCGGATATGTTCGGCATCATGCGGCTGATGCTCCAGCTCAATCATCTGCGCTCGATGAATGTCATGGAAGTGCAACCGCGGCGAATATTAGAGCTGGCCACGCTCGATGGCGCCAAAGATCTCGGCATCGCCGATAGGATCGGCTCGCTGAGTCCCGGCAAACGCGCCGATCTGATCCTGGTACGAACGGACGACCTCAATGTCGCGCCGTTTTTCAATCCCGCCCTGCTGCTGGTGCAACAAGCGCAACCCTATAACGTCGATACAGTGGTGATCGATGGGCGCATTCTCAAGCACAAGGGAGAGTTGCTTGCGTTGGATGCTCAAGAGGTGATGCACAAGGCTGCCGAGTCATTCAATGCGGCGCGCAAACGGGCCGGCGGTCCGTACTAGATTGCGCGGAAAGAATCATTGAACAGGGTTGCCCAAACACTGAAGATTCGAGTTAACGGATCTCGTCGAACCTATAACGTTGCTCCCTAAAAGTTTGCAGGCTGTTCAAAAAGGTCCAGATCAGAGGCGCGCGAAGTTCAATGAGCTGAGGCGTAGGCTTCAGTACGTGGAAGCG
>JAICEJ010000359.1 GCA_025924215.1 Candidatus Binatia bacterium | reverse complement strand
CGGCGTGCTATTAGACGGTACTGATCATCTTATTTGGCTTCGACGTGTAGTGACCGAGCTCTTTATACAACAATCACCCATGGGGAAGGGAATTTTTTGACGAGAATCTTTTTTTCTTGACAATCGTTTATACCCGCTCTAGGAACGTCAGCAATCATTACGAGCTTCATCCTTAGTTTTTACATCGAGCTGATCAACTGAGCTTTCATTTTTTGGGCTCAGTACTGAAATGATCTCGCCGATTGTACTTAACTTAGTACGGCGGCTCTCATCTAAGTTACATTTGCGTCCATGACAAAAGTGCTGGAGATCGATTGCAGCGTCCGATTCCAGCGATTTGATATAGCAGTATTTAATTGACAAACTGACAAATTGGACACCTGAAGAATGCCGCCGGGGGATATATGGGCAAAGTCTATCAAGTAGTCAGAGGAGTAGTGCAAGGAACCTTAAACCGAACGACACCTGGTCCTACGGTTTGCTCTCAAGCTACAGGGAACGAAGATAGTCTAAGTGAGGCACTAGAGGACCTTGATAAAATATTTGCGGATGGAATCCGTAGGTTAAAAGCAGCGGTCAGTGACAATCGAGCTGTGGCACTAACCAAGACCAAACATGCCGAGCAAATTATCGAGGGTCTCAAAGCAAACATCACCGGACTAGAGGCTAGGGTCAGAGAGACTGAGGATAACCTTCATAACCAAAACGTTGCCGGGCAAAAGATGGAAGAAAGTCTTAGGACCGAGATCGACGATTTACAACGTGCATTGAAGGAGAAAGAAGAATCGCTCCAAAGTCGAATATCCGAAGTAAACGATCTCAGGTCCAAAATAGATGTCATCGCACAGCAGATAAGCCAGGCAGAGTTGGCGGTCCGAAAGGCACGAAGAGAGGCGGCGACTAAGGTCGAAGAAGCCGAGCAAGTTATTGAGGGTCTCAGAGCAAACATCGTTGTACTAGAGGCAACACTGAAGGCTCAACTTAGCGAGGCGGAGCAGATCGTTGGCAGCACCGACTTGGCCATCAACGGGCTCGAGCAGGAATGCAATACGCCAGCAGTCGATCTTAACGGTCCCCTACAAACCCAACGCAATGGCACGGAGGCCATCGCACAAGCTTTCGCTAATCTTCAGACGCAAGCTATGGCCAAACTTGCCGCAGGCGAGCCAGGGAAAACAGTCGAAGAGGAATCGAGCACATTTCAGAGTGCGCGAGGCGCGCCCATTGTAACGGAGGCGGTTAGCGAAACCGTGTCGCCGGAAGCTTTTGTCCGCATTATCGCTGAGTTCAGTAAGTTCGCCAATGTCATTGAGAACATAGCATCCCTGATTGTCCGTGATCATGTTAGGACGCTCGGCGAATCGATGGACGAATTTCCGCAGAAGCGGCTACCAGAACTCCTTGAATCTCTGAGCAATGAGATATCTGACAATAAACTCAAAGCCGATTTTCGCGAGCGATTTGGCGATAAACCATTGGATGAAAGAGTCTCCTCAATGCATAAGCACCCGAAAACTTCCTCCGAAGCATTACACCCGAGCGACTTCAAGGGTGATAAAGTGGACGTTCCAATGCTGAGCGACAAGGGGCCTCTGGTCCAATCAAGAGAAGGCCACTGAATCTCGAATGAAAAATCTCGGCGTTCGTATTAGGCTATATATGCAAGGGACCACGGGGAAGCTCGGCAACTGACGTGACTAAAATTCTGCTCGTGGACGATAACCCGGACTTACGGCGAACCCTTCAGGTTCTGATCACTTGGATGGGATTTGAGACCATCACCGCTGCTGATGGCAAGGAAGCTGTTGAAAGATCTCTAGCGGAGAAACCAGACTTGATCTTAATGGACTTCGTGATGCCGGCCATGGATGGTGGAGAAGCGACGCGAATCTTGCGACTGAGTCCTAACACTAAGGACATCCCGATCCTCGCCATGACGGCGTTATACCGTAGACTTGAGCTTCAACACTGCATCGATATTGGATTCAACGACTATATAGTCAAACCATTTCCGATAAACGAACTGCAAAGAAAAATCAAAGCTCTGATTCCCTAAGCGGACGCCGTTCTGTCTCGCCTCCTCCCTAAAGACTTCACGTAGCTCTTGTCATCTCTCAACCCGCAGAACTTTGAATGCCTCAAATTACCATCAGGTGTCCACTCGGTGAACTCGATCTGCCCAACCAGCTAAGGTCTGAGGCCAGACGCAGTTCTTCATCTCTTCACGTGTGAGTGCCCACTGAGTTTGCTTCTTCTCAGGCAGGTTAGTGAAAGGACAACTGCTACTCTGCAGGTGCTTCAATTTCGCCCAGACCTCGCGAGCCAGTCCTTTCCCTCTGGGAGCTGCTGCACAGCTCCGGCATACATCGGCGCTGGACAACTGGAGCCTTTCTCGTGCAAGGATTGATTTCTTTGTGGTCAGCTTAAGCACAACCTAAGTAGCTTACAAACCGCCGGGGGTCTATTCGAGTGTCCAGGCGAGACGCTACCGAGTCAGATTCGGGACACCCACAACGTCGCTTCCAACATCTTGTAACAATCACGGAGCTATAATTGCGCGGCTAGGTTACTGAAGGCTGGCCTTACTATTGCGGTGCGACAGCTAGGAGGTGCCAAATGGAACCAAGGCCAACTGAAGACCAGTTCACGAAGACAATTGAATCTTACACAGCCGCTGTACCGTCGAGTGCTTACCTCGCCGTTGCCATAGGTGCTATGGGGCTTTCACTGGCTTGCCAAGTGGCCGGCAGAGGGAAATGGGGAAACTTCATTGCCCAATGGGTGCCTACCTGGCTGATCATCGGCCTGTACAACAAGCTGGTTAAACTAGAGGGCCATGATAAGTCGGATCGCGGGCCCGAGAACGATTCGCGGTTAGCTCCCGAGGATGAGGCAAACGCCGCAAGATCAATTTAGCAACTCGCTAGAAAAGGGCCGGGCTGCAGAGTAATATCGCGTGTCGTGCTTTCCAGGTTGTGATCGGCGGACGGCGATCGCCTACCCAAATGTCAAGTTAGTACAAACCGTAGTCCGAGGAATCTACCGAGTTGACCCAAGCGGAGGATCATTTGGCTAAAATTCTGCTCGTCGAAGATCATACCGAATTACGGCATGTCCTCGGCCATCAACTGGAGTCGATGGGTTTCACTGCCATCACTGCTAAGAACGGCAGGGAGGGAGTGGAGACAGCCGTCGCGGAGAAACCGGATTTGATTCTGATGAACTCTATGATGCCAGAGATGGATGGTTGGGAAGCGACCCGCGTATTGCGGGCAGATCCTCAGACTAAGGACATTCCGATCCTCGCGTCCACCGCACTGTTCCGTCCGTCCGATCTCAAAACCTGGATTGATGTCGGATGCGACGACTACATCATCAAGCCGTTTACGTCAGACGAACTCCTAAGAAAGATTACAGCGTTGATCCGATAACTGTGTCCTCGGGCACAGCGACCGTGGATGAGGATAGCCGCTGCTGTTTGGGGTTGGCCATTTTACCCAAAGTAGTTGCCGCCATTTGGTTTCTGGCGAGGTAACCGGCCATCTACCTAGAACCCAACGCAACGATCGGGATGTTTTCCGATTTTTGTTGCACAAATTGCGGAGGACGTGCACGGTATTAGCTCCTTTTGATCTACCCGACAACTACGTTAGTAAGGATAAAAGCGACTACCGCGGATGCTGCAAGCGTCACTGCGACCGCGATGAGCAAATTGAATAATAGCACCGTCATGATGTTTCTCTGATGTTCAAAGTCTGCGCACACTCGATAGAGAGGCAGAGACAAAAGCCCAAAAACCCAGCGCCGATGACGATAGATAAAAGCCAACCCTTTAGGTCTACCATATCGCCTCCTTTGGGCCTCGCCAGCGCAGCGCCTTTGACAGGTTGCCAAAGGAAGGCGGGTTGTCGCCGCGCAGCGAGGGCGCGGTTAATAGCACAAGGGATACGGGTCGATCAAGGCCGGCGAGATCGCCACGATAAAGCAGCGGAGAGTATGGAGGATTTAGCCTTTATTTCACGCACCAACTCGGTTGATTGTGATAAGATATGCGCCACTATGGCTGTCCTGCACATCACGTACAAACATAACCCACAGACTTCCCGAGCGGACTATGATGGTTTTTATCAAGTCATCACAAGCTACCGCTGGGCTCGGGTATCGGACTCGATTTGGGCGATCACCGCAGACGAGCAGCCCAAAGTCGTCTGGCAAAAGCTCAAGCGCTACATTGACCCAGATGACTACCTCGTGATGCTGACCTTCAAGTCGAGTTCGTGGAGTTTAAAAGATCAGAAAGTTCTTGCGTGGTTATTGGAACGGCCTGCTGATTAAGATGGAGCTGGATAAAAGATGTTCGGAAGTTTAGTTGCCGGTCTCCTTGTCATTACCTCAGTGCTTTTGGTTAGGCGCGGTCGAACAAATGTTTGCCGCCGATGCCGATCCCGGATTCGACGGTGGTTTGCACATTGCCCTGTGTGTGGCGCAAAGCAGGACTAGAGAGAGCCCGCCGCACGTACCTGCAAAAAGCACCATCGAACGTAAAGAAGCCCCCATAATCAAAGACTCCATAACTGCAAAAGAGTCATGTTCATCTTCCTTCCGGGTGAACTGCACTCAGCTCTAATCACCACCTTTTTTAGTGAGTCCTTTAGCGTGTCTCTAATTCGTCCAGTCCTTTTGTATCTTCGCCAGTCAGCTTTGGTATGTGCTTGAGATCTCTCGCTATGGTCCGAATCGCGTCTATTCTCTCAAGGATCAATTCGAGTTCCAAGCGATGGAGCTCTTCGGTGGTCATTCCATGATGTCTTACCAGCTCCTGGTAACGCTCTCAGTTGCTGAAGCATCGAAGTCACAGATGGTTCCATTGAAGTGCCCTTGTATCTGAATTCTAGGTGTATGGAAACGGAGCTTTTGCACCAAGTCAAGTTGGCGTAACTAATCCTCGGGATACAACGCTACCTCGGCAGCGAACCGTGCAAGTGGGCTCTGATTGTCCTCCGCTGGTTTGAGGCTCTTAGCGACTTTTGGAATCCGCTTCAGTCCTGTGTCGGCCGCAATCGTGCTGTTTATATATGCCACAGCGTAATGGTAGGCCGCGTTCTGCCCCGCTGTACCGCTACAAAAAAATGCACGCGGCTTCTGATGAACCTGCAAGCTCGATCAATTCTATGCAATCGACCACCAGCAAGTTGAACCTACAAAGTAACTGAAAAGTGCGGTTGTCTTATCGCGCTCTATCGAAAGCGCAGCGACTGTAAGCGGTTGAAAAAAAATGAGGCTCGGAGGTGGCCAGGGACGGAATCGAACCGCCGACACGAGGATTTTCAGTCGTTCACCTCTGTCACTCCAGGAACACACAACAGCAGCTATCACTATGAAATCGAAGACCCACGCTTGTCCTATCT
>JAICEJ010000358.1 GCA_025924215.1 Candidatus Binatia bacterium | reverse complement strand
CTCGAGGCTTTGGACGTCGATTCGTTATGGGTCAGCGATCGCCTAGTTTCTTCCGCTCTGTCGCTCGAACCGATCACTTTTCTTTCCTATATCGCCGGAAGGCTGCCTCGTATGAAGTTCGGCACCAGCACCTTGGTGCTGTCAACCCGCAACCCGGTGATTCTCGCCAAACAACTAGCGACGTTGGACTTTATCTCGCAGGGCCGTTTCTTTCCCGCGGTGGGACTCGGCAGCGATGACGCGACGGATTTCGCCGCTGTAGGCGTCAGCAAAAAAGAGCGAGCCCCACGTTCGGATGAAGCCATCGTTTTGATGCGACGCTTGTGGACTGAAGAGAACGTCAGCTTCGCTGGAAAGTTCTACTCCGTCCAGGATGTGACGATTACGCCACGGCCGTGGCAGAAAGGCGGCCCACCGATTTGGATCGGGGGACGGAGCGAAGCCGCGTTGCGCCGTACCGGACGCCTAGGCGACGGGTGGCTTGTATCCGCGGTCTCTGCCGGGGAAGTTGCTGCGGGGATCAAAGGCATTCGCGCCTACGCTTCTGAAGCCGGTCGGGCGGTGCCGGAAGATCACTATGGTGTTTTGCTGCCGTTTTATTTCGCGCACACCGCCGATGAAGCTTATGAACGCGCTAAGAAATCAATTCGTCCGCGTCCAGACCTGTCGCCATTGGAATTCGCAGCCCTGGGCACTCCCGAACAAGTGCGTGAAAGAATCCAGCAATACCTCGAAGCGGGTGCAACCAAGTTCGTGATGCGCCCGTGTGGTCCCTTTGAGAAGTGGCGAGAACAGGTTGGACTACTTGCGCGAGAAGTGATTCAGCCACTGCAGACCCCGGACAAACATTAGGATGGACGCCACTTTTGACCCGGTGACAAACTTACGCAAATCCTCAGCTTTGAGCATTCCCGCTCGGGCTTGGCGCTCGCCCCTTTTCACAAGCGATGACTTTACCAATTGGATGAAAGGCCGGTTCACGCCATAGACGGATTGCGCTTACGCCAGAGGGCTCCTCGTCTCTATTAATAATCCGTTTTGGTTAGCAGTACTGCGGCGCCGTTAATCTGACCTGATCGCAATTTCTCTAGAGCTTCATTGGCGCGTTCCAACGGAAAAGTTTGCACCTCTGTGCGCACGGGAATGCGCGCTGCGAGCGGCAGAAATTCTTCGGCGTCACGACGGGTCAAATTGGCAACCGAACAGATCGACCGTTCCTGCCAGAGAATTGAATAGGAAAATGACGGGATGCTACTCATGTGAATGCCGCCACAGACTACAGCTCCGCCTTTTTTAAGCGCGCGCAGAGCTTGCGGCACGAGCTCGCCCGCCGGTGCAAAGATGATCGCGGCATCAAGCTTCACCGGCGGCAGCTCGCTGGAGCCTCCGGCCCAAACGGCGCCGAGTCGTCGGGCAAATTTCTGTGCCGCTTCATCGCCGGGCCGGCTGAAAGCGTAGATGTCGCGGTTCTGATACTTTGCCACCTGCGCAATTATATGGGCGGCGGCACCGAAACCGTAAATACCTAGCCGTTTGCCCTCGCCTGCCTTTACCAAACTACGGTAACCAATTAATCCGGCGCACATCAGCGGCGCCGCTTCCGTATCACTGTAGGAATTCGGAATGGCGAAACAAAAGCGCGGATCGGCGACGACATAATCGGCGTAGCCGCCGTCGAGAGTATAGCCGGTAAAACGCGCCTGATTACACAGGTTCTCGCGGCCGGATAGGCAAAACTCGCAGGCATCACAGGTCCAACCCAACCAGGGCACGCCAACCCGGTCGCCAAGCTTGAAACGACTTACCCCCGCGCCGATTTTTTCCACCACACCGATGATTTCATGCCCGGGGATCAGCGGCAGCTTGGGCTCGTTTAGTTCACCGTCGGTGATATGTAGGTCGGTGCGGCACACGGCGCAGGCTCGCACCCGGATAAGAACATGTCCGGCGCCAACTTGCGGAGCAGGCAGCTCTGCCGAGCGCAACGGCTGCCCGGCTTTCTCAAAAAGCATCGCGTGCATAGGGTTAATCTATTCTTATCGCTGTCAGTTTAGAAGCCCACAGAGTGCGCAGGCCAGGCAATCATTAGGAGCCAAGAGATCTACTGCATTTGAAACTCGGTCAAAGCAAGCGTATGCACCTAAGTTAACCTCTACCAGGGCAGCTTTTCTGAACGTTGAAAAAATCCCGCCAGTGAATATTACTGGCAACGCGACTGCGTTATTATAGCTATGAGCCTTAACGACGGAGCAGAGCCAGAGGAAATATCGTGAAGTTACTATTGGTCGCGCTCGGTGTTCTCATGATACTGGCCACCGTACTTCCGTTTTTGAAGAAAGATGAATGGTGGATCAGAATCTTCGATTTCCCTCGCTTGCAGATTACTTTGATAATCGCTGTGGTCTTTGCCGCATACCTGCCCTTCAGAGGCAACTCCATCGCCGATTATGGGTTTTTGGTCGCATTGATACTGTGTCTGACATACCAAAGTTACATGATGTATCCGTACACGCGCTTGTCGCCCAAACAGGTGCAATGGAGTAAGAAGGCGGCGAAAGATTCGAGCTTCAGCCTGCTGTTTGCAAACGTGCTGATAGAAAACCACAACGCGGCCCGTTTGAAAGAAATCATCAAAAGAGCTGATCCTGATCTTATCTTAACTGCGGAAACCGACGACTGGTGGCGGGAACAACTAAAGGAATTCGATCAGACACATCCGTATGTCATCGCGCACCCGCAAGACAACAGCTACGGAATACTCCTTCAGTCCAGACTCGAATTGATAAATCCGCAGGTCAAATTCCTGGTCCAGGGCGACATACCTTCCATCCATACGCGAGTAAAATTGCGGTCAGGAATGGAAGTTGAGCTGCGCGGCCTTCATCCGCGGCCGCCGGTTCCAGAAGAGGATGGCAGGTCGACCGAACGCGATGCGGAGCTGCTTGTTGTTGGAAAAGAGGTCAAAGGGAAAAAGGATCCCATCGTGGTTTTGGGAGATCTAAACGATGTCGCATGGTCGAGAACTAATAATTTGTTTCAGGACATCAGCGGACTGTTAGATCCACGAATCGGGCGCGGCTTTTACCATACCTTTCATGCCAGATACCCGTTCATTCGATTCCCATTGGATCACTTCTTCCATTCGAATCACTTTCGCTTGATGGAACTCCGACGGCTGCCGTACTTCGGTTCAGATCATTTCCCGGTTTATATCAAGCTGAATTACGAGCCGGATGCAGAGAAGGAGCAGGAAGAATTACATGCGGATCAGTCTCAGAAAGAAGAGGCCGAGGAGAAGATTGACCGGGTCAGGTGAATAGGTCCCTCGGTGTTGCCGGATCTATCGGTGGGAATTTAACTAACTTTGAATCGACTCGTAAATTTCAGGCCGCCTTGAGCGGTTAAGGGGGCAGACAGGACAGAATCTAAGCCCCCGGACTAGTCAAGATCGATATCCTTGATTGGCTTGGTGATCGGCTCTTCTTTTGCCTTCTTGAACAACTCTTGAAATTTGGCTTCCAGCACCTTGGATTTATTTTTTTCAGCGGCAGCAACCTGTTGATACTTTTCATCTCGCTTGGTCGCTTCAGCCTTGACGTACTGGACGGCGTCCTTCAGATGATCGACCAGTTGAGGTTTGGGCGGCAATTTATGATCGAGAACGGCTGAGAGAACCGGATCGATCGTCAATGTCGCGCTGCAACAAGGACAGATCACACTTATGTTTGCGGTCTCTTTCTCAGCCATTATCAGCCCTCCCATTTTTCATCATTATGCAGAAGCACTCCAGCGGGATCTTGGATTTGGATTGGGGGATCGGGTTCGTAGTTATGAAATCAATCAAAAATCGGCAATCCAAAATCCGAATCAAAATGCGTCATCCCCGTAGTTCGATCTGCTCCCCGTCGGGCCCGGCGAAAACGACCCGACGCCAGCCTTCTTCTCGCGCTTCCCGAGCGGCAGTCTCATGGGGCGCGCGAACTAATTGGACGCCATTTTTTTGCAACGCTGCGACGGTTTGATCGAAGTTGTCCGTTTCTAAGCAAAAGTGAAACCCACTCATGGCGCCATCGGATTTATGAGTTAGCTCCAACACCGAATCTCCCAATTTCAGATAGGCGATCTGCATCCCTCCTGTGGCGGCATGCTGGAAGTAGTGCTTGAAACCGAAGTGCTTTTGATAGAATTCGATCGAGCGGGCAAGGTCTTTGACGTGGATCGCTACATGGTCGATGCGCTTGAACATACTGTGCTCCTTAGCGGAAGGATAGCCTCGGAGTGCGACGGTTTGCAAGCGAGTGAAAAAGCGCCGGCGAGAGAGTAAGCTAAAGCTATGTTAAGCCGCTGGTTGTGAATTCCGCTTCTTCTGACTGTTATGAAGCCCAGGAGGACGAGTAATGGTTAGTAAACTTTCTATGTAGGCTGCTCAAAAGGAGCTCACAGGCGAGGCGCGCGAGGTTCGGCGAGCGGATGCGTACGTTTTAGTACGTTGGAGCGAGCCGGGCAAGCGCAACGAAGCCTATGAGGCTTTTTTCGGCAGCCTACCAGGCTGATGGGATGCCCATTTTTCGACTTGTCGACGAACCGATTTTCCCGCCGCCCGATTATGCCGATCCTAGCGGGCTCCTCGCGGTGGGCGGCGATTTATCGAGTGAGAGGCTACTGGAGGCTTATCGGCTCGGCATTTTTCCATGGTATTCCGACGATCAGCCGATTCTTTGGTGGTCGCCGGACCCGCGCTTTGTACTGCAGCTGGAAGAATTCCATATCTCAAGGAGCTTAAGAAAGACGCTGCGCCAGAGTATTTTCCAGGTTACGATCGATCGGGCTTTCGACGAAGTCATCGCTGCTTGCGCGGAGGTGCCGCGCGCCGGCCAGAACGGCACCTGGATCACTCCGGAAATGCAGGAAGCTTATAGTAACCTCCACGGGCTCGGTTATGCGCATTCGGTGGAGACCTGGTTCGACGGCAAGCTGGCCGGCGGAATCTATGGCGTTTCTCTCGGCAAAGCATTCTTCGGCGAGTCGATGTTTCACCGCAAAACCAACGCCTCAAAGGTGGCGCTGGCCGCTTTGGTGGAAAAGCTGAAACGCTGGAGTTTTCATTTTCTTGATGCGCAGATGACCACCGAGCACATGATGAGTCTGGGCGCCACAGATGTTTCCCGACGCATTTTCTTAAAGCAGCTTCGTTTGGCATTGGAGCATCCGACCAGACGCGGCAAGTGGCGCATCGAAGACTAGCTGAATAGGTCAATCTCTTAGGGTTGTATTCTGTTCGAGCTTCTGCAGGACTGCCGAGAAAGATTTCTCTGAGGGAAATTCCACGATCAATAGAACCAGCGCCAGCGCCGACAATAAATACTGGTCGAGCAAAAAGCGGCCCACCAACGCCAGAATCATACCGTAGACCGCAATCGCTTCGATAATGGCAAAGAGCACGATCTTGCGGG
>JAICEJ010000357.1 GCA_025924215.1 Candidatus Binatia bacterium | reverse complement strand
TGGTTCGCCGAGCACTGCAGTCGGCATGGGCCAAGGCAAAGGAGACGGTGAGTCATTGAGCGCAAAGCAACTCATCAAAGTTACGGCCAACGGACGAACCTATGAACGTCTGGTCGAAGTAAGGATGACGTTGGCGGATTTCATCCGACAGGAGCTGGATCTCACCGGCACTCATCTCGGCTGCGAGCATGGCGTATGCGGCGCCTGCACGATCCTCATGAACGGCGAAGCAGTGCGTTCCTGCCTCATGCTCGCGGTACAAGCTGGCGGCTCCGAGTTGCGCACTGTCGAGAGCCTCGCCCACGGTGATGAGCTGCATCCGTTACAACGAGCCTTCCAGAATCGGCACGCGCTTCAGTGCGGCTTCTGCACACCCGGTTTTCTGATCACGGCAGCGGCTTTTTTGAAAGACAATCCGATGCCGACGCGGGAAGAAGTTCGTGACGCCATTTCAGGCAACATCTGCCGCTGCACCGGCTATCAACCGATAATAGATGCAATCCTGGAGGCGTCCTCTGAATTGCAAAGAAAAACGAAGGAGCCGCCGGTATAGATGGAACCCATCGGTAAGACCGCTCAAGGTTACGTGGGTATGCCGATCAAACGGCGCGAAGACGTTCGCTTCATTACCGGGGCGGCGACCTACGTCGACGATATCAAGATCCCCAACATGCTGCACGCGGCCATCCTGCGCAGTCCGCGAGCCCACGCAAGAATCCGTTCCATGGACACGTCGAAGGCTTTGCAGCTTGCGGGGGTGATTAAAGTGTTCACGTTCCAAGATCTCGGCGATCTGGCGGTCCCCGTGCCTATTCGGATGTATCAGCTTGCCGGACTGGAACGCCACCTGCAGCCTCTTCTCGCGCACGATAAGGTCCGCTATGTCGGCGAGCCGCTGGCCCTGGCCATCGCCGAGAGCCGATACCGTGCCGAGGATGCCCTCGATGCCATCGAAGTTGAGTACGAAGACTTGCCCGCGGTGGTTGATGTTTACGAAGCGCTTAAAGATGAAGTCCTAGTTAACGACGAAGCTCGAACGAATCTCGCCGCTGTCCATGAATTTACCATTGGCGATGTGGAGCGCGCGTTCCGGGAGGCTCCATACACTCGCCGGGAGGAGTTTCGCGTTCATCGCTTCACCGGCAATCCGATGGAAACCAGGGGGTTCGTTGCCGCCTTCGACCGAGGCAAACGGGAGCTGACCGTTTGGGGCGTCACCAAGTTGCCGCATCTCAACCGGCAGACCATCGCCGCGTTTCTTAAACTTCCCGAACGTAAACTGCACTTCATTGAAAACGACGTCGGCGGCGGCTTCGGCATCCGCGGAGAGCTTTATCCGGAAGATTTTTTAATTCCGTTTGCCGCTGTAAAGCTGGGACAGCCGGTCAAATGGATTGAAGATCGCCGCGAGCATCTGATCGCGGCGAATCATTCGCGCGAAAATCGCTGCAAGCTCGAGGTCGCCGCGCGCGAGGACGGCACGATCCTGGGCTTTCGAGCGATCGTTTACGGCGACATGGGCGCCTATGTGCGGACCCATGGCGGATTGGTGCCCTGTTCGACGGCGGCATTATTAACCGGACCCTATCGAATACCGAATTATCACGCCAAGATCAATTTAGTGGTTACCAACAAGACCGGCCTGGGAACCTTTCGCGCTCCGGGCCGCTACGAATCCTGTTTCTACCGGGAACGCATGCTCGATTTGATGGCAAAGGATCTGGGAATCGATCCGGTGGAGCTACGCTTCAAAAACCTCATTCGGCCAGAGGAGATACCTTACGAAGTAGGGGTTACCCGGCCGGGGTCCGGTCCCACGGTTCTTGATAGCGGCGATTATCCGAGCGCGCTCAAGCGCGGCCTCGCCGAATTCGGCTATGAAAAATTGCAGCCGCTTCAAGGTCGTCTCCAAAATGGCAGATATCACGGCACCGGCATCGCCTGCTTCGTCAAGAACACCGGCGGTCTGGAACCTTATGAGGGCGCGCGCATCGTCATCGGCGATCGCAACGATGTCGCCGTCTATCTCAGCATCTCGGTTTTGGGCCAGGGTCACGAAACCGGCATGGCACAGATCTGCGCCGATGCGTTGGGTGTGCCGATGGACTGGATCACTGTTTATCACGGCGATACGGACACGAGTCCCTTCGGTTGGGGCACCTTCGCCAGCCGGGGAACCGTCATGTGCGGCAGCGCGGTTCATCTCGCGGGGCAGAAGCTCAAGCAGAAGCTTCTCGGAGTTGCGGCGGAACAACTCGGCGACGAAGCGAGCACACTGGAATTGCGCGATGGAAAAATCTACCGCACGAGCACCGAAGCGCCGGCAGTAGATCTGAACGAGATTGCCACCCAAGTACGCCACTCCGGAACCCTCAATCAAGGATTTCCCGAATTGGAAGAGACCGCCTATTTCCACTCGAGTCAGATGACCTACTCCTATGGGGTTCATCTGGCCCATGTGGCGGTGGATGCCGAGACCGGCTTGATGGAAGTTCTCAAGTATCTCGTCGTTGAGGATGTCGGGCGCTGCATCAATCCGCTATTGGTTCACGGCCAAACCGTCGGCTCGGCGGTCCAGGGCATCGGCGGCACGATGTTGGAAGAACTGATTTACGATGACAATGGCCAGCTCTTGACCGGTAGTCTGATGGATTATCTCCTGCCCACGAGCACCGATGTGCCCGACATTGGCAGCGTGATACTCGAAGAGGCGCCCTCGCCGCTCAACCCGCTCGGCGTCAAAGGCGCCGGAGAGGGCGGAATCGTCGGCACCGGCGCAGCGCTCGCTAACGCGCTTTCTCACGCTCTCAGTGATTTTGGAGTTCAGGTGAAAGCGCTCCCTCTTACTCCTGACCGCATTCGTGCCTGGATCGCTGGCCGCTCCCGCTAATCGACCGCTTTACTGATGCTCCGAGTAGAAGCCACGACACGGGGGACTGATCCACGGGTGAGCTTCGATGAGCGAAGGGGCGAGCCTGGAGGCCGCAGGCGTGAGATCGTGCGGTGATGCCAGGCCCTGACTGTTGGAATGAGTACCCTTGTGGGGGGGCGGGGCGGCCTTGGCGCCAGAGGCCCATCGCCTGGGGCCGGAAGGATTGCCTCTTCGCTCCACTTTGCCGCGTTCAAAAAACGTTTGCACGACTTGAATGAATTCAACCGGGATTTCCTTAGTTCAAAGCGACGTAGCGTCAAGGGGCGAGTCTTCCAGAACGCAGGCAATGAGCCTGTGGCTCATAGTGATCCCGAGTCTCCATCTTGCAGCGGCCGCCGTAAAGCAATATCCGATTGGTCAAGCACCAGAAATAAAATTGAAACTGTCGCTTCTGAGCCTGCGCTCCTCTAGGTTCACCCCTTGATGAGCAGACGATGTCAATCTCTATTGCGGAATCCGATTCAAATCGTGTTGAATGATTTGAACTCTGCAGGCGGCCGCCGCTCCCTCGGAATCATTGCACGCCGAGACGCTCGCGGATCTTTCTCACATAACCGATGAATTTTTGATCGTCGCGCAAAGATGTGGTGCGGGGGCGCGGCAAGTCGATAGTCATAATGTCAGCGACTTTGCCCGGGCGCGGCGTCATCACCACTACGCGATCCCCCAGAAAGACGGCTTCGGGAATGCTGTGCGTGATAAAAAGCACGGTCTTCTTTGACTCGCTCCAGATCCTCAGCAGTTCCAGATTCATCTCGTCACGAGTGATGGCGTCGAGCGCGCCGAACGGCTCGTCCATCAGAAGCAACGGCGGCTCGTGGATGAGAGCGCGGCTGATGGAGACCCGCTGCTGCATGCCGCCTGACAGCTCATTGGGATATTTGTTCTCGAAACCGCGCAATCCGGTAAGCTCCAAAAGGTCGAGAGCTCTTTGTCTATAGGCATCAACGTCCAAGCCCCGCGCTTCAATTTGCAGCAGCACGTTATCAAGGGCTTTGCGCCACGCCAACAGAACCGGCGATTGGAAGACGACGCCGATGTTGGTCAGAGGACTTTTGACGGCAATGCCGGCGACGCGAACCTCTCCGCCGGTTGCGGGTAAAAGTCCTGCGGTGATCTTAAGCAGTGTGCTTTTACCACACCCGCTGCGCCCAACCACTGTAACGAATTCTTCCGGCTCCACGCCAAAGGAAACTTCTTCAAGCGCGATCACCTCATCGTTGCCTGAGTTGTAAATTTTGCGGACTCGCTCGTATTGGATGAGGCTGGCCAATCCGGTTCCTACGTGCCGGGATTTTTCCCAATGAATTGATTCGTGTACGTCGATTTGTAGTCAACCGCCGGTGATAACTCAAAGTATTTGTTTGCGATATCGACCGACTTTTTCATCATCGCCTCTTTCATGAAGCCAAGCCCGCGCTCTTTGGTTTCCGGGTCGACGACGTCATCGAGTCCGGCTTCCATTTGGGCCAAGCTGATATCCCGATCATTTTGCGGATTGGCCTTCATGAAGATTTCAAAGGCTTCCTTACGATTTTTGAGCGACCATGCCCAGGCGTCGAAAACCGCCGAGACAAACCTTTTGACCTGATCCGGATTGTTTTTGATGCGATCCTCACGCGCCTGCAGCACATGGCCGTAAGTCTCCAGCCCCAGGTCTTTAAAGAACAGGTACTTGACTTGTTTCCCCTGCTTCTTTCCCAGAATCGCCATCCTTTGAATACTCGAACCATTGGTGCCTGACATAAAATCTATTTTTCCTTCGAATAAGGCGGGCGTTCGTACAGCGGGTTCCATCGTCTTGATGGCGACTTTGCCGGCATCAAATTTGGCGGCACCAGCCACGGCGGGCAGTAGGACATAGGCGAAATCGCTCGGGTTAGTGCCGAAACTTTTGCCTTCGAGATCTTTAGCGGTCTTGATTCCTGAGCTTTCCAAAAAAATCAGCCCGCCTCCGTTGAACGCCATGCCGATGCCGATGGCTCGATTCTTCGCGCCCTTGGACATGACTTGGACCGCCGTAAGAAGGTCGCCGTAACTGTAATCGGCTTGACCCACGTCGACAAAGGTCGCCGAGTTGGCCGAGCCTTTTCCCTCAAGGAGGGTCGCCTCGAGATTGTTCTTCTTAAAAAAACCCCTGTCACGCGCCACATAGAAAGGCACGTGCTTTCCTTCGATGATCCAATCCAACTGAACCTTTATCGCGTCTGCCGCGATCGCCCCGGAACCATTGCCGAAAACAATACTCCCGCTGAGCAGAAGCACCGCTGCGAGGGTTATCATTTTTGTCTTCATAATTGTCCTCCGTGTTCAGGTTCTACTTCGATTGACAGCCGCTCAAAGTTCTGTCGGATAGATGCCGCGACGCCAGGGCATGAGCACCTTTTCCAGACCGACGATGATTCCGAAGAGGCCCAGAGACATGATCGAAAGGAGCGTGATGGCCGCGAATATGAGCGCGGCATTGAGGTTGTTGTTGCCGATGATAATCACATAGCCGAGACCTTGTTGGCCGGAGACGAACTCGGC
>JAICEJ010000356.1 GCA_025924215.1 Candidatus Binatia bacterium | reverse complement strand
TTTTCAATCTTAATAACTTCCGCGCCCAGATCCGCAAGCAACATCGCGCCATAAGGCCCGGAAATAAAATTGCCCAGCTCCAAAACTCTGATACCTTCTAAGCAACCATTCATAGACTCTCCTACTGGAAATTCTCTCTCATCGTCTTGTGATCCGGAGCAGACTGACCACGGGATGCCGAAGACGCAGAGAAATGATCATAAATACACAGCGAACTCTGTCTGCGCCGTGAATATCGCTTTTAAATAACGCCCTTCTGTTTGAGCTCGGCGATCCTTGTTTCGTCATAACCCAAGGACTTCAAGAATTCATTATTATGTTGGCCAAGCTCCGGCGGCGGGGCGGGATGAGGCGATGGGGTTTCGCTGTGAGTCAAAGGGAACTTCACGGTTCGAATCGTTGGCTTATTTTTTCGCTCAATCGCGATTTCCATGCCCATATGTTTAACCTGCGGATCTTCGAACACCTCCTTCAAGTTATACACGGGCGTATGCGGCACGTCGTTGGCTTCGAGCGCCTCGATCCATGCCGACCGGGGCTGTTGTTTGAAAAACGCCGCGAAAGTCTGGCTGAGCGCGTCATAGTTGGAACGCCGGTCCGGCCGTGTTTTAAACCGGGGATCTTCGATCAATTCCGGATGACCGACCGTTTTGCATAAACCTTCCCAGAACTTTTGCGGCGACGACAAGTGAATCGCCAGCAGTGCGCCATCCGCGCAGGCGAAGGCGTAGGTCTGCGATTGGCGAGGCCGGGTGTACGGACCTGGGATTCTTCCATCTGCGAGAGTTTCGGTTGCTGGCGCGTTCAAAAAAGCCAGAATCGAACCGACCATGGTGGCATCGATCTGTTGTCCCTTGCCGGTACGTGTACGCGCCATCAGTGCTCCCAAAATGCCCAGCGCCGAGAACATGCCGCTCAAGCAGTCGGAGTAGGCCGGGCCGACCGGCTTAGGATTCTGTGGGTCCATGAGAACACTCATCATGCCGCCCATACCTTGACCTACCGTGTCATAGGCCGGACGTTTGACGTACGGCCCGGTCGGTCCGGTACCTGTGATCGAGCAGCATATAATTTTTTCATTTACCTTCTGCAGCGATTCGAAATCGATGCCCAGCTTCTTAGTTACGCCTGGACGGTAATTGTCCATGACTACGTCGGCCTGCCTCACGAGGCCATAAAAAATTTCCTTGCCTTCGACTGTTTGCAAATTCAAGGTCATACTTTTTTTGCCGCGGTTATAGGCCCAGAAATTGGGCTGGTCGCCGCCAAAATCCCAGCCGCGAAAAGGATCGCCGCCCTTGGGATTCTCGACCTTTATAACTTCGGCGCCCATGTCCGCGAGCAACATCGCGCCATAGGGGCCGGAAATAAAATTTCCAAGCTCCAAAACTCTGATGCCGTCCAAACAACCTTTCATGCGTTTACCTCTTTGATTTTTACTCACGCCTGCCGCCGGCAGCGACGTCCGATAGACAGTAGTGGGCGATTTCGATATTGGACTTTCATACCTTCCAATTCGCAGGAGAACAAGATGGCAACGCCACCGCCCGTCACCGAGACCTTAGCTCGTTTCGTCGCCGAGACCGACTATTCGGCCATCTCCGATAGTGCCTTGAGCAACGCCAAAATGCACCTGCTCGATACCATTGGCGCTGGCTTAGCGGCAGTGAGCACGACCGTGGCGGCCATTGCGATCAATTATTGCAAACGAATGGGACATTCGCAGGAAGCCTCGATCTGGGGAACGAACGAGAAAGCTTCGGCTCCGATGGCGGCTTTTACCAACGGTTTATTAGCCCACACTTTGGATTTCGATGACTGGGATGCCTACCTGCGCGCGGGTCATCCGAGTAGCGTGATCACTGCCGCCGCGCTTGCGCTGGGCGAGATTATCGGCGCCTCCGGAAAAGATTTTTTGAAAGCCTATGTTTTTGGGATTGAAGTGCTCACACAAATGGCCGCCGGCACCCCCGAGCTGCATAAACGCGGCTTTCACAGCACGCCGGTGTGGGGCAGCATCGGCGGGGTCACCGCATCGGCCAGTTTGCTCAAATTGGATCCGGAAAAAATCAAAGCCGCTCTTGGCGTGGCCGCCTCGGGCGCGGCGGGGATCCAACGTCAACAGGGCTCAATGGTCAAACCGTTTCATGCCGGCAATGCCGCCCGCAACGGCGTCGAAGCCGCGCTTCTGGCGCAGCAAGGTTTTACTGCCGATCAGAATATCATCGAGGCGCCGCGCGGCTTTTGCGACACATTCTTCGGTCCCGAAACTTGCGATTACGAAAAGATGTTAAGAGGCATCGGTCAGCCGTATTTTCTAGAATCGCCCGCACTCGGGCTGAAGATGCACCCGTGCAGTGCGCCGCAATTTCTTGCGGCGGATGCGGCTCTGCAGCTAAAGCGCGAGCATGGGATCGACTTTGCCGATGTCGCCAAGATCGAGGTGAGTATTCCGCCGATGCGCTACCAGCGGCATTTCCACGCCGAAGTGAAAACCGGCCTGCGCGGAAAATTCGCGATCAATTATGTCGTTGCGCTTGGCGTGCTCGAAGGCAAATTGGACAATGACACCTTCACCGATGCAAAAGCCAACGATCCGCTGGTTCAGCAAGCGCTGCGCAGAGTTCACGTCATCGTCGACGACTCGATTCCCGAGCCCGGCGTCTACTGCCCGGTAACGATTGAATTGAAGAACGGCAGGCGGCTGAGTCACACCGCGCGAATCGCCAAAGGCCATCCGGAAAATCCCATGAGCGAAAGCGAGGTCTTGGCCAAGTTCAAGAGCAACGTTAAGGGAGTCATCTCAACAGAACGCTCGGAACAGTTGATCGCCGCATTGAAGAATCTGGAAGAGATTGGCGATCTGCGACAGGTGACGGGTTTCTTGCGGCCGGCGTGAGCCGGATAGGACGATCGCTTAACTCTGCGCCGGTTGTTGGCTGGCCAATCGCGGCACCTTATGGCGATTGTAACTCCACAAGTATTGCTCGGGACAGCGCCGCACCAGGTTTTCAACCAAGCGGTTGAGTGTGCTCTCATCGAAATTCTCGCTTGCCACCGGATCGAACTCAAGTTCGAAGCCAGTGCCGCAAGGCAGCCGTTTGCTAAAGACACTGATGAGCGAGGCGCCGGTGCTCTGCTGCAATTTTCGCACTAAAGACATGGTATAGGCCGGACGGCCAAAGAAATCCGCCCATACTCCGGCCGCGGACTTGGGCGCTTGATCCGGCAGCAAGGCAATCGCTTGACCACTATGCAAGCTTTTCAGAAGCAACTGAACGCCTCTTCGATTGGTCGGCGCCAAGCGCAGTTGTTCACGGCTGCGGCCGGCGATGATCAGCGATTTGACCCATTTTTGCCGCGGCGGCCGGTAGAGAACCGTAAGCGACATGCGGTGGGCAATGTACTGACCGGCAATTTCGAAGCAACCCAGATGAGGGGTCATAAATATTATTCCCTTGCCGAGCTTTCGCGCTGCCTCCACATGGTCCCAACCCTGGCATTCGATAACCAGCTTGTTGATTTCACGATCGCGTCCGAACCAAACCTTTGCCACCTCGACCGCAGCTTTGCCCGACTCACGAACGGTTTCATGAAGCAGCGCGCGATACTCGGTCTCACTGGCGCAAATCGCGCTGGCGCGCAGATTCTCTCTCAGTCGGCGCGCATGGGTCGGCCAAATGCGGTACATGACCCAGCCGACCATTACCCCTATGCGATGCAGCCAATGAAGCGGCAGTCGAGCGATTATTCTTAGTAATGCAGGCAACACGATGAATAGGGATAATCAGCGGTAATTTCGATTGTAGTAGGCAATCTAGTCAAGATAGCTCCTGGAAGGCGTTCGGGCAACTCCAAGACAAATCGGGCGCAGAGATAGAAAGCGCTCTTTGGCCCGGCGAACTTTGCACTCTGCCTCTGCGTTGCTTGGACATCCGTTTCCGGCTGCGGTATGGGATTCCATCTCGATTACTCGCAATATCTGAAAAACTCTGGCTGCAGGCTGCTCAAAAGAGGCAGAAGCCAGGCGCGCGAATCACAAGGATGAAAGCGGAAATCTGAAAGCGGAATTCAGCAGAATTCATCTTTCGTATGGCATATGAGCTTTTTCAGCAGTCTGTTATAGGAGGATACCTTGGCCAACAACAGTCTTTTGGCTCCGCTTTTTGAGGCGGATCGTCTCGCCATCATCGGCGCCAGCGAGCGCAATCATTACGCAGTCAATATCATCAAGAATTTGCAGAACATGGGTTTCGACACTTCTCGGATCGTACCGATCAATCCGGGCCGGCCGGAAGTCTTCGGCTTGAAAGCATATCCGAGTGTTCTGGAAGTCCCCGGGGAAATTCCTCTTGCAGTGATCGCAGTCAATACCAACACGGTGGTCGGCGTAGTCGAGGAGTTAGCTATAAAAGCAGTGAAAGCCGGGGTCATTTTTGCCGACGGCTTTGCCGAAGGAGGCGAACAGGGCAAAAAGTTACAACAACGCCTGACCGATGCCGCCAAAGCCAGCGGTTTGAAGCTACTTGGTCCGAACTGCATGGGTTTTGTTTCGGTGCCGGCCAAGCTGGGTATTTGGGGCGGCGAACTGCCAAAAGATCTTCGCGCCGGCAACATCGGTTGCATCTTCCAAAGCAGCGGCATGATGAACTTGATCATGATCCTCGGCACTAAGCGCGGTTTCGGGTTTCATCTCTGCGCCAGCGGCGGCAATGAAATAATCTTAAATTCCGCCGACTATCTGGAATACCAAGCCGACTGTCCGGAGATTGACGTCATCGCCGCATACTTGGAGGCGGCGCCGAAAGAACCACAAAGGTTTGCTGCCGCGCTCGACCGCGCCATCGCCAACGGCAAAAGCGTGCTGATACTGCGCGCCGGCCGAACCGACCGAGCCAAACGCAATGTCATCGCGCACACCGGCCAACTGGCCGGCTCGGCTGCCACATGGGATGCATTTTTTGAGCAGCACGGCGCTATTCTGGTCAACGATCTCGATGATTTGATCGACACTATCGCGCTCTTTGCCGGTGCCAAGGTCCGGCCGGATAGACACGAGCGCGGTGTTGGTCTGATAACCATCTCCGGCGGCGATTGCACCTTGCTGTGCGATATTGCCGATCAGGAGAGTGTCGCGCTTGCCGAACTCAGCCCGGGAACCCAAAATATTTTAACCGAAAGTCTCGACAAGCCAACATTGCTGGGAAATCCCCTGGACGTCGAGGACCTGCAACGAATGAAGCCGGCAGCTTTTGATCTGTGTTTGGAGACATTCTTCCAAGAACCCAATATCGGTATGTTGGGAATTCGCCTGAATCTTCCGGAAACGATCACGCCGGCATCTGAAAAACTCTACGGCAAAATTGCCGATCTCAGTAAAGCCAACGACAAGCGTGTCTTCGTGCTCACACGCGCTACGGAACCGCCCGCGGAAGTGTGGCACGAGCGGCTCAACGATTTAGGTTTGACCTT